>JASLES010000164.1 GCA_030151005.1 Silvimonas sp. | reverse complement strand
CGTGGCAACGCCGGGAGAGATTTGACATGCAAGTGCTGCACGTATGTTCTGAATTGTTTCCATTGCTCAAGACAGGGGGGCTTGCAGATGTCACCGGCGCGTTGCCGCTGGCACTCAAGCAGCTGGATGCCGATACCCGCGTGCTGCTGCCAGGTTTCCCGGCCATCCGTGCGGGAATGGAAGAAGAAGGCGAAGTCGCCACGCTCGATACCTTTGCCGGCCGTATCCGCGTGCTGTTTGGCCGTGTGCCAGAGAATGGGCTGGAGTTGTATGTCATCGACGCGCCGGGCCTGTACGACCGCAGCGGTAATCCATATCTGGACCCGCATCAGGAACCGTATGGTGACAACCATCTGCGTTTTGCCCTGCTGGCGTGGGTCGGGGCAGAGCTGGCCAGTGGGCTGGACCCGTTCTGGCGGCCGCAAATTGTGCATGGCCATGACTGGCATGCCGGGCTGGTACCGGCGTACCTGGCAGCGCGCGGCCGGCCGGCCAAGTCGGTATTCACGGTGCATAACCTGGCGTATCAGGGCGTGTTTCCGGCCTGGCAGTTTGGTGATTTGCGGCTGCCCGGACATTTTTTTGGCATGCATGGGCTGGAATTTCATGGCCAGATGTCGTTTTTGAAAGCGGGTCTGTTTTATGCAGATCACATCACCACCGTCAGCCCCAGCTACGCGCGGGAGATCACCACGCCGGAACAGGGTTGCGGGCTGGATGGCTTGTTGCGGGATCGCCAGAGCTCACTCACCGGCATTCTGAACGGGGTCGATGGCGCCATCTGGAACCCGGCCACCGATGCGCTCATTCCGGCCACGTATTCGGCAGAAAAATCGCAGAACAAAACCCGCAACAAGCTCGCGTTGCAAGAACATACCTCGCTGCAATCTGACGCTGATGCGCCCTTGTTTGTGGTGGTCAGCCGGCTCACGGAACAAAAGGGGTTGCACCTGGTACTGGAATTGCTTCCGGAACTGGTAGCCGCCGGCGCGCAGTTTGCCCTGCTGGGCAGCGGTGATCTGGGGCTGGAACAGGCGTTTTCTACCGCCGCCATGCGCGATCCGGGCCAGATCAACGTGCAGATCGGTTATGACGAAGCGCAATCGCACCGTCTGATGGCGGCGGCCGATGTCGTTATGGTGCCCAGCCGTTTCGAGCCCTGCGGTCTCACGCAGTTATACGGGCTCAAATATGGTGCATTACCGCTGGTACGCCGCGTGGGCGGCCTGGCGGATACGGTGGTCGATAGCTCGCTGGAAAACATGGCCGATGAGCAAGCCACCGGGTTTGTGTTTGATGAATTCTCGGCGCAGGGTATGCGACAAGCCTTGCGTCGGGCGCTGGCGTTGTGGGGACGCCCCAAAGACTGGAAAGCGGTGCGACAAGTTGCCATGAAACAAGACTTTGGCTGGGAGGCCGCCGCCCGTTCGTATTTCACGCTTTATGAACAATTGCTGGCCTGATACGCCTGCCAGGAGAACCACAATGACCGTCTCGTTCGTTCATGATTCCCCGAACACCGACGTAGCCTCGCTCAAACGCTCCATTGCCAACAAGCTGGTGTTTGCCATTGGTAAAGACCCAATCTCCGCCCAACCCAGAGACTGGCTCAATGCCTCTTTCCTGGCCGTGCGGGACCGGCTGATTGAACGCTGGATGCGCACCACCCGCGCGCAGTACTCGCAAGACGTCAAACGCGTGTACTACCTCTCCATGGAGTTTTTGATCGGCCGCGCGCTGACCAATGCCCTGCTCGCGCTGGGCCTGTATGACGAGGTTCGCGGCGCGCTCGATGAACTGGGCATGGATTACAACGAACTCGTCGAGCTGGAACCGGATGCCGCGCTGGGCAACGGTGGTCTGGGCCGGCTGGCCGCATGTTTTCTGGATTCCATGGCCACGCTGGGCCTGCCCGGTTATGGCTATGGCATTCGCTACGACTACGGCATGTTCAAGCAGCGCATCATTGACGGCAACCAGATTGAAGCGCCGGATTACTGGCTGGCCAATGGCTATCCGTGGGAGTTCGAGCGGTTTGAAGTGCAATACCTGGTGCGTTTTGGCGGCCATCTGCAACTGGAAGGCTCGCGCACGCGCTGGCTGCAAACCCAGGATGTGTTTGCCGTCGCCCACGACCAGATCATTCCGGGTTACGACACCACCGCCACCAACACGCTGCGCTTGTGGTCGGCGCGTTCGTCCAACGAGATCAACCTCTCCAAGTTCAACCAGGGCGATTACTTTGCGGCCGTGGAAGAAAAGAACTTGTCCGAGAACGTCTCTCGCGTGCTCTACCCGGACGACTCGACCTACAGCGGCAAAGAGCTGCGCCTGCGCCAGGAGTATTTCTTCACCAGCGCCAGCCTGCAGGACATCATCCGCCGCTATCGGCAAACGCATGAGGACTTCACGCGCTTTGCCGAGAAAACCTCCATCCACCTGAACGATACGCACCCGGTGCTGGCGATTCCGGAACTGATGCGCATCTTGATTGATGATTTTGAAATCAAATGGGACGACGCCTGGGCCACCACGCAAAAGGTGTTCAGCTATACCAATCACACACTGATGCAAGAAGCGCTGGAAACCTGGCCGGTAGAGCTGATGAACCGTGTGCTGCCACGCCACATGAAGCTGATTTTTGAAATCAACGAACGCTTCCTGGACGACACGCGCGAACAGCATAAAGACGACGTGGATTTGATCCGCCGCATTTCGCTGATTGATGAATCCGGCGAGCGCCGCGTGCGCATGGCCTGGCTGGCCGTGGTGGCCAGCCACAAGATCAATGGCGTATCACAACTGCATTCAGACCTGATGGTGCAATCCATCTTTGCTGACTTTGCCAAACTGTTCCCGGATCGCTTCTGCAACAAAACCAACGGCATTACCCCGCGCCGCTGGCTGGCGCAGGCCAACCCGGCATTGGCCGGCGTGATCGATCATTACATTGGCAAAACCTGGCGCGGCAATCTGGATGAGCTGGCTGAACTCAAACAGCATATCGACTTCCCGGCTTTTATTGATGCCGTGGCCGAAGCCAAGTTTGCCAACAAGCAGCGTCTGGCCCAGTACATTGCCCGCAAGATGGGCGGCGTGGTGGATCCGCATGCGTTGTTTGACGTGCAGGTGAAACGCATTCACGAGTACAAGCGCCAGTTGCTCAACGTGCTGCATGTCATCACGCGCTACAACCGCATCATCAAGCATCCGGAAAAAGACTGGCAGCCACGCGTGGTGATTTTTGCCGGCAAGGCGGCATCGGCCTACAAGATGGCCAAGCTGGTGATCAAACTGATTAACGACGTGGGCCGCAAGATCAACAACGACCCAGCCATTGGCGACAAGCTCAAGGTCGTGTTTATTCCCAACTATGGCGTGAGCCTGGCGGAGCTGATCATCCCCGCGGCAGATTTGTCCGAGCAGATTTCGCTGGCGGGCACGGAGGCATCCGGCACCGGCAATATGAAATTTGCGCTCAATGGCGCGCTGACCATGGGTACGCTGGATGGTGCCAATGTGGAAATGCGTGACCACGTGGGTCCGGACAATATCTTTATCTTCGGCAACACGGCAGATCAGGTCGAAGCCTTGCGCAAAAAGGGCTACAACCCCCGCGAGTTCTACGACCATGATGCCGAACTGCATGAGGTGCTGAACTTGCTGGCGTCCGGCCATTTCAGCCCGGATGACCCGGAACGCTACCGCATGGTGTTCGATGTGCTGGTGAACTGGGGTGATCACTACCAGTTGCTGGCCGACTACCGCTCTTATATTGATGCACAAGACCGCGTCGATCAGCTGTATCACAACAAGGCAGACTGGACGCGGGCGGCGGTGATGAATGTGGCCGGCATGGGGTATTTCTCGTCCGATCGCACCATTCGGGAATACGCCGAAGAAATCTGGAACGTGCAGCCGGTGAAACTCTGACCGGCAGCACCCTGAGTACGGGGCGGCCACGGTCGCCCCGTTTGTATTACGGCAGTTGATGCATAATGCGCGCTTGCGCAATTTTCTGAGCACATAGCATGAAAGACGATAGCCATCTGATCGAAACCGGTATTGCCAGCGAACGCGTATTTGATGGCGAACTGCTGCATATCAACCGTGACACCGTGCGCCTGCCAGATGGCGCCGAAGCCATCCGCGAATACATTCCTCACCCCGGTGCGGTGATGGTGATCCCGGTTCTGGACGATGGCCGCCTGTTGATGGAACGCCAGTTCCGCTATCCGTTCAAGCGCGTTTTTCTGGAGTTCCCGGCCGGCAAACTAGACCCGAATGAAGACCCGCTGGCCTGCGGCAAGCGCGAATTGCTGGAAGAAACCGGCTACACCGCGCAGCACTGGCGCAAGCTGGGCGTGTTGCACCCGATCATCAGCTATACGTCCGAAGAGATTCACATCTTCCTCGCCCAGGGGCTGACAGCGGGTGAAGCACAACTGGATGAAGGCGAGTTCGTCGAACTGATCATCAAGGATCAAGCTGAGCTCGTCGCCGGCATACTGGATGGCAGCATTACCGATGGCAAGACCATCGCCGGTTTGTTCTGGCTGGAACAACTGACCAA
>JASLES010000151.1 GCA_030151005.1 Silvimonas sp. | reverse complement strand
CCGTTTCCGACGGGCGCGTACGTGCTCGCGTCGGAAACGGCGCGGGCCGGCCGAGGAACGGCACGACGACGCTGCTGCCGCGTCCGGCGCGCACCGGCACGCGGTCGCCCGCGATCGCCACGAACTCGCCCCGCTCCACGCGCTCGGCCAGCAGCACGGCGGTCGCGGGCGTGATCTTGGTGACCTGCATCAGCCGCACCTCGCGTCCCGGCGACAGCCGCTCGAGCACGCGGTTGAAGCGCTCGGCATGCGCCGTGTGCACGAGCACCGTCAGCCGGAGGCCGGGCGCCTGCTCGGCCGATGCCTGGCACATCTCGAGGCAGCCGACGTGCGCGGTCACGAACAGGCCGCCGCGGCCTTCGCGCACCATCGCGTCGATCGCCTCGCGGCCGGTGAAGCGCAGCTTGTCGAAGCGGTAGCGGCCGCCGGCGGCGAGCATCTTGTCGAGGATCGTGTCCGCGAACGAGAGGAAGTGCCGCAGCGACTCGCGCCAGCCCGGCTCGCGCCCGAGCGCGCCGGTGGCGCGTTCGAGGCGGCGCAGGTAGTCGAGCGAGGCCGCGCGCGCACGGCCGTGCACCGCCCAGTACCAGAACACCACCGGGTACAGCACGAGCCGGAACGGCACGCGCCCGCCCACGCGGTGGAGCGCGTAGAGCAGCCACATGCCGCCGACGAAGGTCTCCTCGCCGATGGCGGCCCAGTGGCGCTGGCCGGTGCCGCGCTCGCGCTGCGAGACGGCGCTCATCGCGCGGCCACCTTGCGCCACAGCAGCATCGGCGAACGCAGCAGCATGCCGAACGCCAGGCGCGTGTGAGGCAAAGGTAACGGTCAGCGTCATCGCGCCATCGGACGTGGCTTGCGAGGACTGGTACAACATCCCCTCGACCCCGTTGATTTTTTGTTCCAGCGGGCTGGCCACGGTTTCCGCAATCGTCTGCGGATTAGCACCCGGATAATTGGCGCGCACCACTACTGTGGGCGGTACCACCTCCGGGTACTCGCTGATTGGCAACACCTTCAACGCCAACAGGCCGGCGATGAAAATAATCATCGACAGCACCGCGGCGAAGATCGGCCGTTGTATGAAATATTGAGAGAAGTTCATGTCTCTGTCCCAGTGTTTTGTTCCTGCCAGGGGTGAAGGCCCTGGCGTGTCTTGAACTTGTGGTTCCTGCAGGCCACCTGCGGTGGCCGACTGGATTCCGGCGTTCGCCGGAATGACGAAGTGGGGTGCGGGGGCTGTAGGGTGGATTGCTACATGGCCACCCCGGATTCCCGCCTGCGGCTCCATCCGGGCTACGAAGTTGTTGGGGTTGCTGTTGCCGTTGGGTTTGCCTTTGACTTTCCTCCCCCATCAAAGCCAAGCGCCGAAGGAGGGAGGGAGACCTTAGGCTCCCGACTGACTGAGGGAAGCCCGGAGGGCCGCCCGGCTGGGGTCGCCTTTCTTTGCTTACTTTCTTTGGCGAAGCAAAGAAAGTGAGGTGGTCCGGCCACCGCCGGGTTGTAAACACCGCGCCGTCAGGCGCTCAAGCGTTTCAGCCCTCGCATACCCACTTTCACCCAAACAACAACCCAACCCACATCCCCGCAAACACCCCATCCCGATGGTGATTACCCTTTGGCCGGAAACTGCCGGTCCAGGTCAGACGGTGTATCCATCGGCACCTTCGCCGGTGTCACCGCCATTCCTGGACGTACCTTTTGCAGACCGTTCACCACAATCACATCGCCCGCCTTCAACCCGCTTTTCACCAGCCGCAGGTTGTCGACATCGCTACCCAGTTCCACCGTGCGATACACGAGCTTGTTGTCCGCGCCGACCACCAGCACAAACTTCTTGCCCAGGTCAGAACTGACTGCCCGATCGTTGATCAGGATGCCGTCGCGCTGACCTTCGCCAATGAGCTTGAGGCGCACAAACAGGCCAGGTGTGAATTCGCCGTTCTGGTTATCAAACACAGCGCGGGCACGGATGGTGCCGGTGCGCGGGTTCACCTGGTTATCCAGGAAATCCACCGCGCCCTGATGCGGGTAACCGGCTTCATCAGCAAGACCCAGGAAGATCGGGTACTTGTCGTCGGCCGCGTTCACTTTGTGCTGACGCGCTTGTTGCTGGTACTTCAGGAACGTTTGCTCGTCCGCATCAAAGTAGGCGTACACCTTGTCGGTACTCACCACAGTGGTCAGCAAGCTGGCGCCCGCCGGGCTGCTGCTCACCAGGTTGCCTGCGGTGATCAGCGCATTGCTGACGCGGCCGTTGATGGGCGCAGTGACGTGGGTGTATTCCAGGTTGAGCTTGGCCGAGGCGAGTTCCGCTGTGGTGGCATCCACCTGAGCGGTCGCCGCCAGCAGTGCCGTATTGCGGGCGTCAAAGTCTTCCTGGCTGATGGCGTCTTGCGTTTTCAGACGCTGCGCGCGTTCGGCATCGCTATGCGCCTGGGCCAGGTGCGCTTTGGCAGACTGGTTCTCTGCGGTCAGGCGGTCGACCTCGGCCTGGAACGGACGTGGGTCGATCTGGAACAACAGGTCGCCCTTCTTGACCACCGCGCCTTCGCGGAAATTGACGGTTTGCACGTAACCGCTCACCCGTGGGCGGATCTCCACCGTTTGCGGCGCTTCCAGCCGGCCGGTGAATTCATCCCAGTCATTGAGCGATTTGTGCACCACCGCCGCCACGCTCACCGTAGGGGGCGGGGGCGCGGCGGCTTGTTCACTGGCGCGGCTGTCCTGGCAGGCAGATAACACCGCCGCAGCAATGGGGGCGAGCACCAGCAAGACGGCAACTGATGAAATGCGTTTGCGTTGCATGACGTTTCTCCGAGAAAAAGTTGGCTGTTATCCACGGCTGTATCGCCGTTTGATTCCGGTACTGCGAACTACATTGAAAGGGGAAGGGTGGCGCGCTAGAGGGCGACGACCAACTTGCCGACATGCCGGCCACGGCGCAGGGCGTCGTAGGCGGCGGGGGTTTCGTCAAAACCAAAAAGATCACTGATCACCGGCTTGATGCGGTTAACCGACAACGCGGCCAGCAGCGCCTGGAACATGCTGCGGCTGCCCACGTTGACGCCTTGCAGCCGCACCTGGCGCTCCAGCACCTGACGCGGGTCCAGCAGCGTGCCCTGGCTGGCCAGGTCACCTACCACGCTGACCTTGCCACCAACCCGGGTGGCGGCGACAGAGCGCGGCAGGGTATCGCCACATACATCGACCATCTGGTCTACGCCCCGGCCATCTGTCCACGCCATCAGCCCGTCTTGCCATTGGGGCATGCGGTGATGGTTGATGGTGTAACTGGCCCCCATATGCACGGCGCGGCACAGCTTGTCATCGTCACCACTGATCACCGCCACGCGTGCCCCGGCTGCAACGGCCAGCTGCAGTGCCATGGAGGCCACGCCACCAGTGCCCAATACGGCCACGTATTCGCCTGGCCGCACTGTGCCGTGTTCCATTAGTGCATGCCAGGCAGTCACGCCCGCGCAGGGCAGGGCGGCGGCTTCTTCAAAACTGAGTGTGTCAGGCAGCGGCAGCAGCGCGGACTCGTTGAACACCGCAAACTCGCTGGCCACACCATCGCTATCCGCGCCAAACGTGCGGCGCGTGTTCTCGCGCGTTGCGTTCTGGCTGGTCCAGTCCGGGAAAAACGTATTGACCACCCGCTGGCCCAATTTGAGGCCGCGCACCTCTTTACCCAGTTCGATCACTTCGCCTGATGAATCAGACAAAGGCACCACGGCGTGTTCGGCCCGATAACCCGGGCAACCGTCGGCAATCGCCAGGTCCCGATGGTTCAGCGATACCGCCCGCACGCGCACCAGCACATCCCGTGGCCCCAGCGCGGGCGTGGCACGGCCTTTCTGCAAACGCAGTGATGCACTGCCGCATTGCGAGGGGTCGAGGACAAAGGCGCGCATGTCAGCCATCCAGATAATGATTGATTGCGGCAAGAATATTGATAAACTAGACCAGTCGTCTAATTGACAGTTGATAAGAATGTCATCACGACAAATGATGGATAAATAACGTGAATGAGTATTGACGCGGTTTCACAAGGTTTACGGCAGATTGAGGCGGGCGCTGGAAAAACAGTAGGAGAGATGTAGTGTCAGTGGCTGTCAGTATGAAATTTGTATGAACCTATTGATATGGCATGTAGTAATCATCACTTGTAGTGATTAATGAGTTTGGTGTGAGCCCAAGTGATTTCCAGGCAAAACCCGGAGAGCAGACTGTGTTGTCGTTGGGGTTGCTTTTGACGTTCTCCCCCTGTCGAGGACTTTTCCGATTGAGGGAGGGAGACCCTGGGCTCCCGACTGATTGAGGGAAGCCCGGAGGGCAAAAGTCCGGGGG
>JASLES010000129.1 GCA_030151005.1 Silvimonas sp. | reverse complement strand
GAAGAAGTGGCACAGGCTATTTCCTGGCTGTTATCAGATGAGGCGTCGTACGTAACAGGCAGCTTTATTGATCTGGCCGGGGGTAAATAGCGAGGGAGCCAGCGGGCTAACCGCCTGTTCTTCGGCCTAAACTGCCAGCCTTGCCGATAAGCTGGCCGACCATGAAGAGGCGGTGGCGAATGTCTGCGCCTGAAACGGTGAGGTGGCACCTGAATACTCCGAACAGCGGCCCCAGAACTCGCCGCGTCCGCCTGAATGCCCCCAGCTAATCTCAACCGTCCGTCAGTTCCTTGAGGACGGCGTAAAACGTCTGAAAGCGCTCAGCACCGATCCGCTGCTCCCATTCGCGTTCGATCTGGTGCACCGTGGCGCGCTGTATTTCGGCCACTTTCCAGCCCTTCTCGGTCAGGGAAACAAGACGCGCAAGCGATCCCTCCACCTCGACCCGTTGCACATAACCCATTTCTTCAAGTTGCTGCAGCAGGTAATTCATTGCCTGCTTGGACATGCCAGCGCGCTGTGCCAGGTCAATGGGGCGCTCGTTCTCCGGAGGCGGAAAGCGCAACACTTTGAAGTGGGCCGTCTGTATGTCAGTCAGGCCGGCCAAGGCCAATGCCTGCACCAGGCGTTGTTCTACCTGGCCGAGGCAGTAGCGCAGCCGCGCCCCGATGAGCGGATCATTCGGGTCTGGATCGCCGGAGAATCTCCGGGCGGAAAGAGATTGACGTTGGGTAAGCATATGGTAAAGTCACTTTACTGCATTTCGAAGGAGTTGCGTGATGAATTCGACAGGTAATGACTTGATCACCATTGGCTCACTCTCAATGCGGTTCCTGGTCGATGGTCGGGACACCGCAGGTCATATGGCGATGGCAGAAATGATTGTTCAGCCGCACGCCAAAGTCCCGCCTCCTCACCGCCACGTCGACGTCGACGAGACAATCCACATCCTGGAAGGATCGCTAACCTGTCGGGTCGACGACTGCGTAAGCATCCTCAACAAGGGCGATTATGGGTTCTCGCCGCGCGGCAGCGTTCATCATTTCTCCAATCCTGGCGATGTCCCTGCCCGCGTGCTAGTGGTGTTTTCGCCCGCCAACATCGGGCCCGAGTATTTCCGCGAGGTGGCCGATGTGTTGGGTGCAGGCGGCCCACCGAATATGGAGATGATACAGTCTGTGATGAAGCGCTACGGGATCGAGCTGGCATCTTAAGCAACGCGAGGGCCGCTTTCGATCAACCAGGACGCGTCGTGCAGGGCCCCGACAACGCAATCCGGGCGAACAGCCGAATGACGGCTTTCAGGCAAGGCGATTGCGGATGCGAAGGTTGGCTCCGGGTCGAAAACAGGCTGCCAAACCAATATCGGCCGAAGCGGATTTTCCACAGCAAAAGTAGAGTCGTCCGCTATCGCCGCAAACCCGCCGGGCGGCATGGCAATCTCAAACGATTGATTCAACAAACTGCGAGGTTTCTAACAACTTGCCTAGGCCAGAAGCCACAGGCACGTAATAAAAAAGCCCCGGCAATACCGGGGCTTTTCTTGGCTAGCGTGCTAGCGCGTTACGGATAGGCAAACTCGTAAATCTTGCGCGTACCTACATCCGTGGCGTACACGTTGTCAAAGCTATCCACTGCGACAGACCACAGGTTCGAGAATGTCACCGTGTAGGTGCTCAACGCCGTTGCAGTCGTTGCACCAGGGGCAACCTTGTAAATCAGGTTCGCGCCCGGATCAGCCACATACACATTGCCCAGCGAATCAACCGCCACACTCCGTACGCCCAGGAATGTCGAGCCGCTGGCCACCCGCGTTGCGGACGTCGCGCCTGGCGCAATCTGGTAAACCTTGCTATCGCCGCTATCGGCCACGTAAACATTGCCCGCAGCATCCACCGCAATTCCCAGGGGAAGGCTGAAAGCCGTACCCGTTGCCAGTTGGGTCGCGGTCGTTGCACCCGCTGCGATCTCGTAGACTTTGTTCGCGTTATAGTCGGTCACATACAGATTGCCTGCTGCATCTACAGCCACACCCGTCGGGTTGGTAAATGAAGCACTGCCCGGCACAACTGTTGCAGTACTCGCTCCCGCCGCGATCCGGTACAACTTGCCATCGTCATGATCAGCCACGTAAACGTTACCTGCAGCGTCAACCGCCGTACCTGAAGGCCCGCCATAGGTTGTACCAGAACCAATCTGGGTTGCTGTGCTGGCACCCAGCCCGATCTGGTAAATCTTGCCAATAGAGCTGTAATCAGGCACGTAGACATTCCCTGCCGCATCGATAGATAACAGCATGGGTTCGATAAATGTGGTCGACGCGGCCAACTGGGTGACCGCAGCGGTACACCTCACGACAACGCTGGTCACGTTTGCGCTGATATTGCTACCAGCCCCTTTGTTCACTTTACAGATCACGTCGGTGGGCTGACTGCTAACGGTCACGCCGTAGCTGCCACCCGCGCTCACCGGGTTGGCAAAGGTAAAGTTGCCGTTGGCATTGACGGTCAGCGTGTCCCCATTGCTGTTTTTCAGGATCACGCCACTGCTGTTCAAACCCGAAATCGTGCCACCGACGGTATAGGTAGCGGCGACTGGCGTTGGTGTCGGTGTCGGTGTTGTCGAAGTGGTCGGCGCGGCAACGCTGCCGGCAGAATCATCACCGTTGTTGCATGCAGTTAGTGTAACCGCCAGCAACAGAGGTACTAGATAAGGCGCTGTTTTCATGAGTGAATTTCTTTAAATGGGGAGGGTCCGGTCTCAAGGCCGGTTAATCTGGTTTCTGTCAGTGCGTGTCTGGTGCAGTGTTGATTGCCTATCTCTGCAGGGCCGCGAAGTTTACCCGATCAGCTACATAATTAACCGTAAGAAAACATACCTGTGTCATTTATACAGCGATTTTTCAGCTTGATTTAAACTCAATCCTGACAGTATTTACATGTGAAACAAAACCGGATTTTATATGTATATAAGCAATAACTTATTAATAATCATTGGAAATGCTTGCGAACAGAGCAGCGGTTAGTGATTGAGATGCCGCAGCAAGAATCCTCTGAATGTTTTCAATAAATGAAATTATTGAAAACAAAACCCGAGACAGTCAGAGGCCTCCAGGATCCGCAAAATAGTTGTCGGTTTGACGCCCCAGGCGATGTAAGAACAAACAACGAAAACGGCTTGCCGTTGCTGGCAAGCCGTTGGGTCAGAACAACTGATATCCCTGCGCTACACAGCGGCTCGTAAAGCTGTGCAAACCTGGCTTGCCGTGCTTATGAGTGGAACAGGCCAGGAGTGGACGAATGCCGGGACGCGGATCACGTCTGCAGTGCTTGTTGGTGCACATTCAGATTAAACACAAGGGCCGGACAGGGTCTTGAATCACGGTGCCGAAGCTGGTAGTTTTCGTCCGTCGAAAATGGTGGACCGGCGTGGTGAGCCCCGGTCGCCCTGCGCCCGCAGGGTATATTCCAGCCGAAAGGCCGCGGACCGCGACGCAGGTGGACAAGTGTGTCCGCTGAGCGTTCGCTTTGTCCCGGTATTCGTTTATCGCCATTGCCTGCGTCTTGGTGTTCCCACTGTTCTTTTGCCGTGCCTGCGGCTAAAACACTGGGGTTTTTCAATGCACCGTACGCAAGTTCTTGATGTCGAGCGTGATCTCGACCGTCTTTTCCCTTCCTTTATTCTTGCCGCATCTGGTCCGTGCCGGACCATTGCGTTGCCTGGTCAATCTGACGAGGAAGTTGCGTTGCTTCTCCTGGCCCGCCAGGGGTGACCGTCATGTCTTATCAATCTGACTCACTGGACAAGACCATCATGATCCCGCTGTTTGCCGTGGTGGCGATCGACGCGATTGGGGGTGGGGTCATCCTGCCGCTTTTGCCCTTTTATTCTCAACATTTCGGTGCGAGTCCGCTGGTGATCGGCTTGTTGATCGCATCTTTCTCTGTTTGCCAGTTTCTTGCCGCACCGTGGCTGGGTAAGCTTTCCGATCGGTTTGGTCGCAAGCGCGTCCTGATTGTCAGCCAGTTGGGGACATGCCTGAGCCTGTTGATCCTGGCCACTGCCAACAGCCTCTGGCTGGTGTTCGTCGCGCGTATTCTGGATGGACTGACCTCCGGCAATATCTCGGTTGCTGCGGCTTACGCGGTGGATCACAGTTCGCCCAAGGTCCGCAAGCAGGCCATCGGCATCGTCAGTGCTGCGATCGGTACCGGGATGATGATCGGACCCGCGCTTTCAGGGGTATTGGCGCACTTTTCGTTTGCCGCGCCGGTGTGGGGAGCGGCGGTACTTTCAGCGATCAGTGTTTTTGCTTCGGCCCTGTTTCTGCAACAAGATCCAGCCAAGGGCGCAACTTCAACGGGCGCGCCCAAGCCCATGACATTCCGGCTGCTCCTGCAGGTTCCAGATATCTTGTCTGTTCTGGGCGTACTGCTGGCTTTCTATCTTGTATTCGGCATGTATACCTCGCAATTTGCACTCTTCTTGCAGGCGCGGTTCTCCTGGCATGGGGTGGCTTTTGGTCCGCGGGAGGTGGGTTTTGCATTTACTGCGGCCGGTGGGATCAATATCTTTGTTCAGCTGTTCGCCATGAAATGGGCGGAGCGCGCGTTCACGGAGCGGCGGCTGATACTGATTAGCCTGGGATTGCTGGCTGCAGGTTTTGGCGGGCTCGGCATGACCAATAACCTTCCGGGACTGATAGTCGCCACGGTGGCCGCAAGCCTGGGGGCCTCTTTTGCGCGGCCTTCACTGATATCCGGGTTAACGCATGCCACGCCACCACGCCAGCAGGGTGCGGTGATGGGCCTTAACGCATCGCTCATGGCGACCGGCAATGTTGTCGGGCCATTGTTGGCAGGTCTTTTGATCGACCACGGTGCCTACACGGGCTGGACGTTTTTGCTGTGCTTCGGTGCAATTGCCAGTGCGGTGGCGGTTGCCCTGCTCACCCAATTGAATTTATGGCCTCGGCCAAACTGAGGGTACGGTGGTGCAAATCAGGCCAGCTCAATCGCTGATCGTATGTCGCGGACTACTACGATGTAAGGCGGCTTCACCTTGCCGCTGTTCGATCCACAGCGTCAGAAAAATGGATACTGATGCTAACCTGCATTCCATCGTTAAATTCCTTTGTCACCAGAAATCCAGGGGGGGTGTCTTTGAAATTGCTCGTTCAGTGCACCGCAGTTCTTTGTATGCTCTTGAGCGCGATAGCGACCGCTGTCGACGTAGAAAGCCCCAGGTTTGTTAACGTTGGCATCACGGACAATCAGGGCACATCAATCGGATTGAAATTCGTACCGCCCGACGAGCCCGGATGGAGTACGGAAAGAGCGGGGATGAGTGCAACGCTCAGGAAAAATGCGACTTCCGATGGTGGCAGCAAAGAAATCGAAGCTTATCTCGTCAAGCTTGACTCTCCGGTCTCTCCGCTTTCGGGCTATATCGAGACGATCAGGCGCAATCTCGTTGATGGCTATGCAAACAGCAAGAAGTTCAAGATAAGTGCGCTGGAGCTAGCTGAAGATACGAAGGACGATCGATGTGTCAGGGGGCACTTGCTGCTGGAAGCGATTGAGCCAGACCAGGCAACCCGACAGAAAAAATGGAGCGAACAATACTTCCTGTCGTGCGGGCTGCTAAAGCACAAAGGATTGGGCTTTGAGTTGCGCTACTACCACCGATATCTGGACTCTAAGAAAGACCCGCAGTTTGCTGAGGATGCTCGTCGAGTGCTCGATAGCGCAATCATTGACGACAATTGAGTAGCCGGACCCTGCTGTTGTTCTGCTCCTGGATATAGGTGGTGGGCGGCCGGCGGACTCTGCGTTTGCTGTATCTGCAGGCAACGACAAGAAGGCGGTCGATAATGCCAAAAAGGATGCCGCCACGGCGGTGTCGTTGACGGACTAATCGATAGCGGAGGTCGCTGTTAGCGCTTCCTCCAGAAACGAAAAAAGCACCTGCGGGTGCTTTTTTCTTTCCGGGATTGCTGGGAGGGCTTGCCTTGGTGTTCGATCAACTGACGGCGCGCGTTTTTGAAATCCGGGCCCGTGCCAGTGATAGCGCGCTCAGGCTTTATTGGTCAGGATGCCATAGCGCGGAGCCGGCCGGGCGTTGGCGAATTTCGGGGCCAGGGTGCGGCGCTCTGCTTCCCACTTCGCCCAGTCGTCATCGTTGTGCAGGGTGGGGATAGTCACCAGTTCACCTTGAGCGAGGCCAGCCAGGGCGGCATCCACCAGGTCTTCTGCCGTCATTGTGCTGGCGGCTTCTTTTTGTTTGGCGTACCCGGCGACATCCCAGAACGCCGTTGCGGTGGCCGCCGGCAGCACGGTCTGGATGCGCACGCCCTTATCAGCAAGATCGCGTTGCAGCGCATGACCAAAACTCAGCACATAGGATTTCGAGGCACTGTACACCCCGTTCAGGAGTTCGACCGCAATCCCGACCACGGAACTGATGTTGATGATGGTGCCGGCACCCCGGGCGGCGAAGGCCGGCGCGACGGCATAGGCCAGACGCGTCAGGGCCGTGATGTTCAGCGTGATCATCGACTCCATCTCATCGACGTTGCTGTTGAGTACCGACGCCACCGAGCCGATACCGGCGTTGTTGACCAGCATGGTGATGCTTTGGTCCTCACGCAGCACGCGTTCAACCTGCGCGAGTGCTGCTTTGTCATTGAGGTCGGCAGCCATGGTTCTGACCGAGCGACCGGTTTCGGCGCTCAAGCGCGATGCCAGCGCATTCAGGCGCTCGGCATTGCGGGCAACCAGGATAAGGTCATAACCCTGTTTGCTCAGGCGGTCGGCGTACACCGCGCCGATCCCGGTGGATGCGCCGGTGATCAGCGCGGTGCCTTTGGCGGAAGTATTTGCGTTAGTCATGATGAGTTTCCCTCTGGTGATGTTTACCCGACGGGATGTCAGGAACTGAGGGCAATTCTGGCAATATCAGCAAACATCCTCAATGACATAGATGCAATGTTTTAGGTCATAGGTCGTTTTCATCTGGGAGCCCTCAATAGCGTGTCAAAATTTGAGTAGAGAGGAGTAAATATCAGATAGTCAAAAAAATGAATGAAGAATGGCCAGGCTCCGTAAGCACCAGCGTTGTTGTCTCTTTTGTTATATATTCAATAAATTGAGACATTTCGGAGGAGCAGTCATGCACTCTATCGGACTTGTGATTTACCCAGGCTTTCAGTCACTGGCACTGGCGGTGGCGAGCGTCTTCGAGTACGCCAATCTTGCGCGTGGCGAGCGGGTTTATCAGTTTCGCGTGGTGTCTGAAGCGGGTGGGCCGGTGATGACCTCCCAAAGCTTTTCCATCAACACAGACCGGCTGCGGGACGCCAGCTACGACACGTTGATTGTGGCGGGTGACAACAACTGTGATCTCCCTCCAGACAGCTTGCTGAACTACCTCCGCAACGCACCCAGCGAGAGCCGGCGTGTAGCGGCCATTTGTACTGGCGCGTTTGTTCTGGCTGCTGCGGGCTTGCTCGACGGCAAGCGGGCGACCACCCACTGGTTCCATGCCCAAGCCTTTAAAAAGCAGTATCCCGCCGTGTTGCTCGACGAAGACCGTATCTTTGTGAATGACGGACAGTTCTGGACCTCTGCGGGCATGACGGCCGGGGTCGATCTTGCGCTTGCCATCGTGGAAAACGACTTCGGGTTAGAGACGGCGCGCATGATTGCGCGCAAGCTGGTGGTGTACCAGCGCCGGGGCGGAGGCCAGTCGCAGTTTTCTGCGTTGCTGGAACTGGATGCAAAATCTGACCGGGTTCAGATGGCCCTCGCTTATGCCAAAGAGAACCTTGACGGCGATTTGTCAGTCGAGGCCCTTGCGGATGTCGCGCGGCTCAGCCCGCGCCAGTTCAGCCGGGTATTCCGGGAAGAAACGGGCCAGTCTCCCGCCAAGGCAGTGGAACGCCTGCGGGTAGAGGCGGCCCGGCTCATGATGGAAACCACTCGACATCCCATCGAGGTGATTGCCCGCGAGACCGGCTTCGGTGATCGCGAGCGGATGCGGCAGTCCTTCCTGCGCGCGTTCGGGCAACCACCGCAGGCCATACAACGAGCATCTGGTGG
>JASLES010000118.1 GCA_030151005.1 Silvimonas sp. | reverse complement strand
GATGTCTTACGTGCTGGCCAGCCACGAACGCCACAATATGGACGACCAGGCCGAGCGTGAACTGGGCGAGACCACCATCAAATATGAAGATGTGTGCGGCAAGGGCGCCAAGCAGATCGGCTTTGACGAAGTGGGCGTAGAGGCGGCCACGGCGTATGCCGCCGAAGACGCGGATATCACGCTGCGTCTTGCCCACGCGCTGCACGAGCGGCTGGCGCAAGTGCCCTCGCTGGACAAGCTCTACAAAACCATCGAACTGCCGGTGCGGGAAGTCTTGTTCAAGATGGAGCGCAACGGCATCTTGCTGGACGCGCAAAAGCTCAACAAGCAAAGCCATGAGATCGGCCTGCGGCTGCTGGAGCTGGAACAGGAAGCCTACAAACTGGCCGGCCAGCCGTTCAATCTGGGCAGCCCCAAGCAGATTGGCGAGATTTTCTTTGAACAACTGAAGCTGCCTGTCATCAAGAAAACCCCCAAGGGCGCACCGTCGACCGACGAAGACGTGCTGCAAGAGCTGGCCAAGGATTTCCCGCTGCCCAAGGTGTTGCTGGAGCATCGCAGCCTGTCCAAGCTGAAATCCACCTACACCGACAAACTGCCGCTGATGGTGAACCCGGCTACCGGCCGCGTGCACACCAGTTTCAACCAGACCGTGGCGGTCACCGGACGGCTGAGTTCTACCGATCCCAATCTGCAGAACATTCCGGTGCGTACGGCGGAAGGCCGCAAGATTCGCGAGGCCTTTGTGGCGCCTGCCGGGCACAAGATCGTCTCGGCTGACTATTCGCAGATCGAATTGCGGATCATGGCGCATTTGTCGGGCGATGCGGCATTGTTGAAGGCTTTTGCTGAAGGCGAAGACATTCACCGCGCTACCGCTGCAGAGGTATTCGGGGTGACGCCGCTGGAAGTGTCCAGCGAGCAGCGCCGCTATGCCAAGACCATCAACTTTGGTCTGATCTACGGCATGAGCGCATTTGGCCTGGCGCAATCGCTGGAAATTGAACGCAGCGCCGCGCAAAACTACATTGACCGCTATTTTGGTCGTTTCCCGGGCGTTGCCGCTTATATGGAACGCACCCGCGCCGAAGCCCGCCGTGTGGGCTTTGTGGAGACCGTGTTCGGCCGCCGCCTGTGGCTGCCAGAGATCAAGGCGGCCAACCCGATGCGCCGCGCGGGTGCCGAGCGCGCCGCCATTAATGCGCCGATGCAAGGTACGGCGGCCGACCTGATCAAGCTGGCCATGCTGGCCGTACAAGACTGGATTGAGCGGGACAAGCTGGCCAGCAAGCTGGTGCTGCAGGTGCACGATGAACTGGTGCTGGAAGTCCCGGATGCAGAGCTTGACCTGGTACGCACCACGCTGCCGCGTGTGATGGCTGACGTTGCCAAACTCAAGGTACCGCTGGTCGCGGATACTGGTGTGGGCATGAGCTGGGAAGAAGCGCACTGAACGGCACAATGCACGATTGCCCCGACAAATAGGACCAATCCTATGGCAGGGTGGCATAACCAAAAATATGCTTTTGTGTTTTGCAGATGGCGCGAACCTGCCGCTGTGGGAGCAAGAGCCGATGTCATCCTGTCTCACTAGCCACTCCAGGTGGTCCTTTTATTTAGCCGCTGTGCTGATGCTGGCGCTGTGGGCCCAACCGGTGCAGGCGTTCGATTGCACAGACGGCTCCGCTGTGAACTGCAGTGGCACGCTAATCATCAATGCCCCGGTGCCATTGATGCTGGACGGGCGTTTGTCTGATGCACAAGCGTTGCCGCCACCGGTTTCGTCCCCGGTGCTGGACGCTTCGCTGGAACAATTGCGGCAAGATCAAACGGCGATTGAATTGCGCATGCGTCTGCTGGAACAACAAGGCCCGGCGCTGGCACGTCCCCGTGCCAGCCCGCAAATCGCCGGTGCTGAGCAAGGCCATTCAAGGGGTGGGTGGTGGTCCGGTTTGCAGGACGCCGGCGCGGTGCAGCAGTTTCTTGAACACGATGCCGACGGCCTGATTGCCGCGTTGCTTGCCTTGCTGGCCGTCTGCGTGCCGCTGCTATTGATGCGGCGCAGCCAGAGGCACAAAGCGCAACGCGAACTGCAGGTCCGGCAGGCATTGCAAACGCCAGGAGCGATCGAGCCGGAGTGGTCCGGCGATGTGGACTTCGACCTCAAGCCCTTTATTTTTGACGATCGCCGCTAAAACGACAGTTGCTTGCGGATTGTGGCAGTGGTGATTGCGTCATCCCGCGCTAGAATGGCGGTTTGCTTCTGACTTGCGATACCGTCCATGACCACCGCCGCACCCCAACGTCTTGTCATAGCCACGCGTGAAAGCCCGCTTGCCTTGTGGCAGGCCAATCATGTTCGTGACCGCCTGCTGGCGCTGTACCCAGGCATGACGGTGGAATTGTTGGGGATGACCACCAAGGGTGATCAGATTCTGGACCGCACGCTGAACAAGATTGGCGGCAAGGGTCTGTTCGTCAAGGAACTGGAAGCCGCCTTGGCCGAAGGCCGGGCAGATCTGGCGGTGCACTCCATGAAAGACGTGCCCATGGTCCTGCCAGAAGGCTTTGCCATTGCGGCTATCAGTGAACGTGAAACACCCTACGACGCGTTTGTCTCTAACCGCTACGCCAGCCTGGCTGACCTGCCGGCAGGTGCGGTGGTGGGCACATCCAGCCTGCGCCGGGAAAGCCAGCTACGCGCACGCTTTGCGCATCTGACCATCAAACCACTGCGCGGCAATCTGGGCACCCGTCTGGGCAAGCTGGATGCGGGTGAGTTCGATGCCATCATCCTCGCGGCGGCCGGCCTCAAACGCCTCGGTTATGCCGATCGTATTCGAGAAACCCTCAGTGCCGAAGACAGTCTGCCCGCTCCGGGCCAGGGCGCGCTGGGCATTGAGATTCTGGATTCCCGGGAGGATCTCAAAGCCCTGCTGGCCCCGCTCAATCATGTCGCGACTGCGGCGTGTGTGACGGCAGAGCGCTCTCTCTCGCGCCGGCTGGGTGGCTCTTGCCAGATACCGCTCGGTGCGTTTGCCGAAGACGACGAGGGCTTTTTGCGCCTGCGCGGGTTTGTCGCCAATCCCGACGGCACCGATATGGTCTACGCGGAAGCCAATGGCTCACGCGCGGCTGCCAATGGCCTGGGGTTGCAGGTGGCGGACCTGTTGTTAACTGAAGGTGCGGCGGACGTGCTCAAGCGTCTTGCTGCCTC
>JASLES010000096.1 GCA_030151005.1 Silvimonas sp. | reverse complement strand
CGAGTTTGCCGCCCGGCAAACGGTTGGCCAGATCGTTCACGCGGCTTTGAAAGCCACCGGGCATTTGCAGTTCAAACAAGCCGAACATGGATGCCGCCATGGCCACAAAAAACAGCGTGATGATCACTACGGTTATGGAAGACTGCAATTGCACGGTCAGCAGCGTGCCGGTGCTGGCCGCGGCAATGCCCACCACCGTATACGTCAGCGCAATACCCTGCACGTAAACAAAAGTCAGGCCAAACGCTTGCCAGCGGCTTTTGTTCTGACCAATCACAATGCCGGACACAATCGGCAGCAGCGGATACATGCAGGCCGTCAGCGACAGACCAATACCGGCGAGGAAGAACAGCCCGACTGTGGCAGCCAGGCTACTGCGAAAAAAACCGCTGGTTCCTCCCGCATCGCTGTCATTGTCCGCGAGCGTGGTGTTGCCTGTCGTGCCGCCAAATAGTTGTTTCACGCCACTTTGGCCTGGCTTGTCCATATGTGACGCGTTGTCGGCCGGCGGAGTCAGTTGTACCGTTTGCGGCGGATAACAGACGCCCGCATCGGCACAGCCTTGCATGCGTACGGTCAGATGGGGTGTCTGTGGCCAGGGTTGGCTGCTGGTCAGGCGTACATCCACGCTTTTCGGGTAAATCTCGACCTTGCCGAAATTCGGGTCATTGACCACTTGCCCCTTGGGCAGGGCCGGCGCGACGGGTTGTGCCGGTTGCGCTGTAAAGCTGATGCGGTCTTTGTACAGGTGATACCCTGGCGCAATGGTGAAGTGGACATTGAGCGTATTGGCATCAATCGTTTCTACCGACGCCTTGAATGCCTCATTGGGCGGCAACAGGTCTTTTTCATCCAGCGCCATGGCGCTTTGGGCTGTCATAAGGCTGCACAGCGCCAGGACAACGGTCATGATGGATCGGGCAAAAAGGGACCGCACGTTACTTCTCCAGGGTTTCGCTTTGCAGCCAGGCCAGATAAGGCTGGAAAACGGATTGCGCCGGCAGGGCGATGATCTCCGGCACGTCGTAAGGGTGGTGTTCAGCCAGCCAGGCTTCTACCGCCGGATAGCGTTCGCCGGTTGTTTTTATCAAAAGCGGAACTTCTGCCGCTGTTTCGATTCTTCCTTCCCAGCGGTAGACTGACTGGATTGGCGGCAACAGGTTCACACAGGCCGCCAGCCGCGCTTCGATCAACCCGTGCGCGAGTGTGTTTGCCACGGTTGCATCCGGGCAATTGCACAGCACGACGACCGCGTTATTTCCACAACGGTTTGCTTCTGGATTAACCAATGCCTTTTATCCTGCTCGCAGCGCTGGCCTGGCCAGTGCTCGAAATCATTGCCATGATCATGTTCGCCAAAGCGTTCGGCGTTGGCGTGCTCATTGCCTGGTTGCTGATTGCCGCCATTGCCGGCGGTTTGATGCTGCGCCACCACAAGCTGGCGGTGGCCTTTTCCTTGTTTGATGACTTGCGCCAGGGGCGCGTGACCACCGCGTCTTTGTTCTGGGTGGCCCGCTATTATATTTCTGCGGTTTTGCTGGTGCTACCCGGCTTGATCGGTGACGTGGTCGCGCTGATCATGTTGCTGCCCTGGGGCAATAAAACGCCGCTGGGTACCGGTCCGGTTGACGATGGCGTGATCGAAGGCGATTTTCGCCGGATTGATCCGCGCCCCGATCCCAACCGCCAGATCGATAACCAGTAAGCCCACGCTCCCTGAAAAACAGAAAAAGGCCGCACGATGCGGCCTTTTTTATTGGGCGGAAGTCATCCCGCTTCAGGTGGCGATGCGCACATTTTGCAGGATATAGGGTTCCAGAGAAGCCACCACCACGCCCAGTAGCAACTGGATGATCAGGATCAGGATCAATGGGGTGATATCAATCCCCCCCACGGTGGGGATCATACGGCGCAAGGGGCGCAGGAACGGACCGGTAATGCCCTCGAGCACCGACATCATCGGGTTGTATGGCGAAATCCACGACATCAAGGCCTGGCCAATGGTCGCTGCAAACAAGAGGTACAGCGACATCTTGAAGAGTTCCAGCGCGGCGGCCAGTACCAGGGCCACGATAGAGAGTGGCGAGCCAAAAATGAACGGCCACGGCGTAATGGCCAGCAAAATCAGATGCATCAGGAACGCACACACCCAGGCCAACAGCAGACTGGCGGTATCCAGATTGCGCCATGGCGGCACCACGCGGCGTACCGGCAGGACGATCCAGTTGGTCAAAGCCAGTACAAACTGCCCCACGGGGTGTTTGAACGACACCCGGCCAGCTTGCAGATAGAAGCGGATCAGCAAGACCAGAATGAAGAATTCGGCCAGGTTGCGAATCAGAAAATCGAGCGCGTTCGCCAGCATGGTTGACCCTCCGCTCAAACTTCGGTGTCGCGACCCAGCTCGTCACCCAACTCGCGGGAGCGGGCGGCGGCGGCCTGGGTGGCGGCAATGATGGTCGCGCGGACCTGACTGTTATCCATGGCGTTGATGGCGCGCTCGGTCGTGCCGCCTTTGGATGTCACCTTGATGCGCAATGTGGCGGCATCATCATCGCTTTGCGCTGCCAGCTTCATGGCCCCCGCGACGGTTTCGTAAGCCAGTTCACGCGCAATATCCGGGGCGAACCCCTGGGCGCGGGCAGCGGCCTGCAAGGACTCAATAAAATAGAACACATAGGCCGGGCCACTGCCGGAAATGGCGGTAATGCCGTCCATTTCGCTTTCGTCTTTCAGCCAGACCACTTTGCCGATGGACGCCAGAATGCGATCGACCGCAGCACGATCTTCCGTAGAGACACCTTCAGCAGCGTAGACGCCAGAGATACCCGCCTGGACCAATGCCGGGGTATTGGGCATGACGCGTACGACGCGGGCGTAACCGCCCAGCCAGCGCGCCAGGGTATCCACCCGCACGCCAGCGGCAATGGACAATGCCAGCGCGCCCGCCAGCTGGGGGGCTACGGCTTGCGCCACCTGGCGCAGCTGCTGTGGTTTCACCGCAAAGATCACCACGTCACTTGCAGGCAGCGGTTGATCCGGGGTACCGGTGGCAAGGCTGTACTCTTGTTCCAGCTGATTGCGCCGACCCTGGTCGGGTTCGACCACAAACAGGTCGCTGGCCGCAAAGCCCTGGCTGATCAGGCCGCCAATCATGGCACCAGCCATGTTGCCGCCGCCGATAAAAGTAATCTTCATGTCGATGGATATCCCGTTGACTGTTTTTATCTGGTCTTCGTCGCAGCCTGGCTGGCACGCCAGGCGGTGCAGTCGCCTGCGATTATGCCGTGGTTTTGGCCGGTCTGGCGCCAAATAATGCGGTGCCGATGCGCACCAGGGTTGCCCCATGTGCCACGGCTTGTTCCAGGTCGGCAGACATGCCCATAGAGAGCGTATCCAGCGCCAGACCCGCGCTACTGAGTTGCTGCAGCAGCGCTTGCATTTGTGCAAACTGCCCGCCCAGCACTGCCAGATCCGGGGTTGGTTCAGGAATGCACATCAAGCCGCGCAGTTTCAGGCCGGGCAGGGCCGCAACAGCCTGCGCCAGCGCTGGGGCATCGGCCGGGCTAACCCCGGATTTACTCTCCTCGCCCGATACATTGACCTGGATGCACACATTCAGTTGAGGCAGATCGGCAGGGCGCTGTTGCGAGAGGCGCTCTGCAATCAACAGGCGGTCAATGGCATGTACCCAGTGCGCATGTTCGGCCACGATGCGGGTTTTATTGCGCTGCAAGGGGCCGATAAAGTGCCATTCGATCCCGGCCAGATCAGTCAGCGCTTCGACTTTGCCGGCAAACTCCTGAACGTAGTTCTCGCCAAAGGCCCGTTGGCCGGCAGCGTAAAACGGACGGATATCATCGGCTGGAAATGTTTTGCTGACAGCGAGCAGGTTCACGCTACTGGCGGTGCGGCCGCTTTGTCGGGCAGCGTTTTCAATGCGCTGGTGAATTGCCGCAAGGGCCTGAGGGGCGTGATCGGTCATGGGCTCGCCGTTGTCAAAACCAGTAAGACCATCACGCAGG
>JASLES010000088.1 GCA_030151005.1 Silvimonas sp. | reverse complement strand
ACGGTGTGAACTACAAGGCTAACTTCTGGACTCAGGGCAATAACCCGAGCACCAGCAACGGTGCTTCTGGTACTGGTCAGCCGTGGACTATCGTCGGCAACTGTTCCGGTGGCACACCGACGCCGACGCCTACCCCCGCGCCGACGCCAACACCGACGCCAGCTCCGACGCCGACCCCAACCCCGGCCCCGACGCCTGCGCCGACACCGACACCTGCTCCAACGCCAACGCCGGCACCGACTCCGTCGGGCAAGTATCAAGTGGGCTCGTACTTCGCACAGTGGGGTATCTACTCGCTGGGCTACAACGTGAAGAACATCGACACCAGCGGTTCCGCTGCCAAGATGACCTTCCTGAATTACGCCTTCAACAACGTGTACAAGCAGGCTGATGGTACGTACCAATGCCAGGGCCAGGTGACGGTCACTGAGCAAGGCGCGACCAACCCAAGCGCACCGGGTGCCGGTACGGGTGGTGATGCCTGGGCAGATATCCAGAAGGGCTTTGACGCCACGACTTCGGTCAGCGGCGTGGCCGATACCTGGGATCAGACGGTCAAGGGCAACTTCAACCAGCTGAAAGAGCTGAAAGCCAAGTACCCGAATATCAAGGTGCTGATGTCGCTGGGTGGCTGGACATGGTCCAAGTACTTCTCGGCCGCTGCTGCTACGGATGCCGGCCGCAAGGCGCTGGTTTCCAGCTGCGTGAACATGTACATCAAGGGTAACTATCCGGTGGATTCCGGCTCGGGTACCGGCGGTACAGGCGTACTGGCAGGCATCTTTGACGGTATCGACATCGACTGGGAATACCCGGGTATCCAGGGTGTTGGCTACAACACGGTTGATGCGACCAACGACAAGCACAACTACACCTTGCTGATGCAAGAGTTCCGTTCGGAACTGGACGCATACGGTGCAACCACCGGCAAACACTATCTGCTGACCGCTACTACTGGTGCGGGCTCGGACAAGATTGCCCAGGAAGAACCGGCAGCGCTGGGTGCAGTGGTCGATTGGCTGAACCTGATGGCCTATGACTACCACGGCGGCTTTGAGCCGACAGGCCCGACGGACTTCCAGGCCAACCTGTACGCAGACCCGAACAGTCCCAATATCAAGAATGGCGGCGTGGTTGCCACGTATTACACCGATGCAGCAGTCAATGAATTGGTGAATGCAGGCTTCCCGATCGCCAAACTGAACATGGGTATTCCGTTCTACGGTCGTGGCTGGACTGGTGTAGCCAACGTCAACAACGGCATGTATCAGACCGCAACCGGTCCGGCCGCTGGTGCATCGGAAGCAGGTATCAACAACTACAACGTGTTGAAGCCGGCCGCGGGTTCGGTCTACTACAACAACACCGCTGTAGGCCTGTACAAGTATGACGGTACCAACTGGTGGAGTTACGACGATCCGACCATCATCTCGACCAAGCTGAACTACACCAAGTCCAAGGGTATGGGCGGCGTATTCTCCTGGTCTCTGGATGGTGACGACACCTCCGCCACGCTGATGAACGCCATGGGTGCGATCAATCAGTAAGCAGCAAGGTTGTAGACCCGACGACGTATCGTGATCCGATACGGTTGGCCCCCCGGAGGTTTTCGGGGGGCTTTTTTATTTGGGTGGTGAGCAGTGAGCAGTGAGCAGTGAGCAGTGAGCAGTGAGCAGTGAGCAGGGGAGACTGGCATCCCCCTGGCTCGTCATTCCCGCGAAGGCGGGAATCCAGGCGTAAACATCGGTGTCGCAGGTACTGAAGATGGTTCACCGGTGAAAGCCCACCTGCGGCGGGCGTACCGGGTTCCGCCGGAGTGACGCCTTGGTGGTGTACCCAGGCAGAGGGTTGCAGCCGGCATGCCGGGACTGGCACACCTCACACCGAAATCAATACACGCCTGGCTTGTGCTGTTTAGCCTGCCAGGCCTCAATCCGCGGCAGCATCTTCAAATAGAGCCCGGAACCCACCGCGCACAGCGCGCACGCCAGCACCGTGTTTTCCACCCGCGCCAGGGCAAAGTGCATGGGTGAGGCAATCACGCGTTGCAGACCAAAGTCCAGCAATACCATGACCAACGCGGTAATCGGGATTACCGCCACCCAATAGTTGCGCGCCTGAGCTGCAGGCGTCATGGCCGCCATGATCGTGACCAGAATCGCCAGCACCCATTCGCTTTGCACGTAATAGATCACTGCCGCGCCTGCGACGACGCCAATCAGTGAACCCACCAGCCGCTGGATCAGCCGATGCACGCTATGGTGGGCGTCGTACACGGTCACAATGGCAATGGTCAGCGGCACCCAGTAATAGCGCAGCAGGCCCAGCCATTGGCCCAGTAAATACCCCGCCAGCACCAGCGAGGCAAAATAGAGCGCAAACGCGCCATTATTATGCCGCCGCCGCATCAGATGCCGGGCTGCTTCGCGCAGCATGGGCGCGGTCTGGTATTCCGGCTCTTCAAACAGCTTGAGCGAAACCAGCACCGACAAAATGCCGGATAAACCACCAATGATCAGATAGGTGCCACACAAGGGCGGCAGATCTGGCGCACTATCGCCAAACAGAAACGCCACCAGCCAGTACTTGCCAATGAACTCGACCGAGCCACCCGCGCCTTGTAACCAGCCGGCAAACAGGGCAAACCCCACCAACAACGCCAGGCCGGCGCCGGGTACAAAATGCCCGGCCACACCGGCGATACCGGCCAGCAGCATGCCGAGCGTCATGTAAATAATGGCGGCGATGCGCTCACTGGTTTCGCCGCCGTAATCGACAAACAAGGTGTAAAAGCCGGCGACGCCGCCGTAGACCGCAGGCAGGAATTCGCCCCGGGTGAGGGCGATCAGAAGCGGCAAGCCCACCGCAATGGCACCACGGAACATCTTGCGACGGTTGATCGGCGTATTGGCCAGTATCAGCGAGGGGTGCAAAGCCATGGCAGTGGGGCAGACCGTTTGAAGAGTGTGCAATGTAGTCAGACTACATGATCTTGAGGAGGTAAATAAGCCCGATCGGGCGCAGTGTCACATCCGCATGCCAAATGTCCTGGTCTATGCCTTGGCCGCTGCATACGGGATAATCACGTTTTCAGGGACACGCCATGCCGCTCTCGCAAAATACCGACCTCACCTCGCTCAATACGCTCGGTTTACCCGCACGCGCGCAGTTCTTCTGTGCATTGACCGATCTGGCGCAACTCGATGAGCTCCGCGCTGATCCGGTTATCGCTGCGCTGCCGTGGCATGTGCTGGGCGGCGGCAGCAATCTGGTGTTGGCCGACGAGATACCCGGGCTGGTCATTCAAGTGGCGCTACAGGGTCGCACGCTGATGGGCGAAGACGAACATGCCTGGTATGTCTCTGCCGGCGCGGGTGAAAACTGGCACGATTTCGTGCAGTGGACGCTCGCCCAGGGCTGGGCCGGGCTGGAAAACCTCTCGTTGATCCCGGGGACCGTAGGCGCCGCACCGATCCAGAACATTGGTGCGTACGGCGTAGAAGTCAAAGACCTGCTGTACGGTGTGCACGCCACCGACCTGAAAAACGGCGAGCGCCGTATTTTCAGCCAGTGCGAATGCCGCTTTGGCTATCGCGACAGTGTCTTTAAACAAGAAGAAGCCGGGCGCTGGTTGATTAGCGAGGTGATCTTCCGTCTACCCAAACAAACGGTGTTGCATACCGCGTATGGCGATCTGGTGAGTGAGATGCAGCGGGTCGGGGCGGAACCGTCACCGCTGGCGGTGGCGCAAGCCGTGATCCAGGTGCGGCAACGCAAACTGCCCGATCCAGCGGTCATCGGCAACGCCGGGAGCTTTTTCAAGAACCCGGTGGTGGATGCCGCCATGCATGGCCAGTTGCAGGCAAAGTGGCCGGAACTGGTCAGTTACCCCTTTGGCGAAGGCGCCTTCAAGCTGGCGGCGGGCTGGCTGATCGACAAGGCCGGCTGGAAAGGCAAAGCGCTCGGCCCGGCTGGTATGTATGAGAAACAGGCGTTGGTGCTGGTCAATCATGGCGGCGCACACCGGGCGGATGTCGAGGCGCTCTGCCAGGCCGTGCAAATGGCCGTACGGGAACAGTTTGGCGTAACGCTGGAACCAGAACCGGTTTTCTGGTGAGTGCTGCCTGAGGCAGCCGGTTTACCGGGTGGACAGCGTACGGCCTGACCGTCCACCCTGTGGTGGGCTTAGCTGGCCAGCGCTGCCAGCAACTTGCCGTGAATCCCGCCAAACCCGCCGTTGCTCATCACCAGCACATGGTCACCCGGTTGGGCCGTGCTGACCACATCAGCAATCAGCGCTTCGAGATCAGTATGGCTGTGCGCGCGTTCGCCCAGCGGGGCCAAGGCTTCCGCAGTATCCCAGCCCAGATTGGCGCCATAGCAATAAACCCGGTCAGCATCGACAAGGCTGGCCGGCAGTTGCGCCTTCATGGTGCCCAGCTTCATGGTGTTCGAGCGCGGCTCCAGCACCGCCAGAATGCGCGCCTTGCCCACTTTGCGGCGCAACCCTGCCAGCGTCGTGGCGATGGCAGTCGGGTGGTGGGCAAAATCGTCGTAAACGGTCACGCCGTTGGCGACGCCTTTGATTTCCATCCGGCGTTTGACGTTGCGGAACTCGCCCAGCGCGGCAATGGCTTCTGCCACCGGCACGCCAACGTGGCGGGCGGCGGCAATGGCAGCCAGCGCATTCAGGCGATTGTGCTCACCCAGTAAATCCCAGGTGACGCGTCCTTGGGGCTGACCGGCCAGCAGTACGTCAAAGTGCTGCCCATCGTCGTTGGCGGTGCTCCAGCCCTCGGCGGAGCCAAACCGTTCTATCTCACTCCAGCAACCGCGCTGGAGCACGCGTTCCAGGCTCTCTTCCCGACCATTGAGCACGACACGACCGTTACCGGGCACGGTGCGGATCAGGTGATGAAATTGCGTTTCGATCGCGGCCAGATCAGCAAAAATATCGGCGTGATCGAACTCCAGATTGTTCAGGATGGCGGTGCGCGGCCGGTAGTGCACAAATTTGGAACGTTTATCAAAAAAGGCTGTGTCGTATTCGTCCGCTTCGATTACAAAGAAAGGAGACTGTCCGCCCTTTTCCTGACGCGGCTCGCCCGGCAAACGCGCGGAGATACCAAAGTTTTCCGGAATGCCGCCCACCAGAAAGCCCGGGGCGAGACCCGCGTATTCCAGGATCCAGGCCAGCATGGAGGTTGTGGTGGTTTTTCCGTGTGTCCCCGCAACGGCCAGCACCCAGCGGCCCTGCAGAATATGATCCCGCAACCATTCCGGCCCGGAGGTATACGGCAATCCGCGATTGAGGATTTCTTCCATCAGCGGGTTGCCACGGGTAACGACGTTACCCACAACATACAGGTCTGCGCCAAGGCGCAACTGGTCGGGAGAGTAACCTTCAATCAGCTCGATCCCAAGGGCCTCAAGCTGGTCGGACATGGGCGGGTAGACCCCGGCATCGCAGCCCGTCACGGTGTGGCCCGCTGCGCGTGCCAGGGCAGCAATACCGCCCATGAAAGTGCCGCAAATGCCAAGGATGTGGATATGCATGGCAAGTATGGAAATGCTTCGCAAATTAAGAGTTTGAATGTCTTGGCGCGTCAAGTTTGGATTGCGTACAATTCCGTATTCATTTCACGCTCAGAACTAGATCATGCAGAAAGCGCCGCCGGTTAACCCGGTGGAAATCGCCCGGATTGCCCTGAAACGGTTGGTCGAAAGCCGCTTGCCGCCGACCCCGGAAAACTATACGCAATTTTACAACGCGATTGCCACCATCAAAGCACCGGACGATAAGACTACGGACGAGCTTAAACAGGCCTGGCAGATTCTCTGCCGCCTTGATGATGCCGCAGGTGAAGTCAGTAACACCACGGAAGGATTGCTCTCCGCACTGGCCAGCAGCGGTGAACATATGGTCAGCAGCCTTGGTGAGTTGCAAAACGCCCGCGAAGCGCATCGTACCCGCAGTGTGCCGGTAGAAGAAACCCATGGCCGGCTGGAATCGCTCCTCACTAACCTGATTGATTCGACCAGCACCATTCAAACGACCGTACAGACTTCGCACAGTGATCTGGCCGCGATTCGTGAGTCCATGCGCCATATCGAAGAAGACCTGGCGCATAACCGCATGATGCTGGGTCTGGACCCGCTGACCGGTGCGCATAACCGGCAGGGCTTTGATCATTTGCTGGCGGCAGAAGTCAAACGTGCGCGCCGGCATACCGGCAAATTGTCTGTGGTCATTCTGGACCTGGATGACTTCAAGCTCGTCAATGACCGTTATGGTCACCTGGTCGGCGACCAGGTGCTGGTGCATGTGGCCGATCTGGCCAAAGCCGTGTTGCGCGAAAGCGACGCCCTGGTCCGCTACGGTGGTGAGGAATTCCTGTTAATTTTGCCGGAAACCGACCAGAACGGCGCACGCTATGTGATTGACCGTTTGCGGGTCGTGGCCGCGCGTACGCCATTCATGCATCGCTCTGAACGTATCGACGTGTCGTTCTCTTCGGGCGTGGCCCAACTGAAAGATGACGAGAATGGCCGCGCATTGGTGCTGCGGGCCGACGAGGCGCTGTATCGCGCCAAGGCCAACGGCCGCGGCCGGGTGGAACTGGCGGTCTGATCTGACTTGTCCACCCGCAGAAAAACCCCGGTTCATGCCGGGGTTTTTTGTTGCTGGTTGTGGTCTCAGTTACGCCAGAACGCAGGTGTAAACAGGATCAGCACGGAGAAGATTTCCAGCCGGCCCAACAACATGGCAAAGGTGCAGATCCACACCTGGCCTGGCCCGAAAATAGAGAAATTGGCCGATGGCCCGATGGCGCCCAGTCCTGGCCCGGTGTTGTTCAGGCTGGCCACCACAGCGCTAAAGGCGGTAAGGAAGTCCAGACCTGTTAACAACAAGGCGAAGGTCAGCACCACCATGCTGATCACATACAGCGAAATAAACCCCAACACGGCAAAGATCATGGCAGGTGGCACGCTCCGCCCGTTGATCTGCACCGGTTTCACTGCGTTGGGGTGTAACAGCGTGGTGAATTGCCGCCCGGCCTCCTTGATCAGCACCAGTGCGCGGAACATCTTGATGCCGCCGCCAGTAGAACCCGCACATGCGGTAAAGCAGGACAAAAACAGCATCAACAGGGGGACAAACAGCGGCCAGGCGGCGAAGTCTGCCGTGGCATACCCGCTGTCGGTGGCAATCGAGATCAAATTGAACGTAACGTGGCGCAATGCGGTCTCGTAGTCCGGGTAGATGTGCTGCCAGGTGAGATAGCCGGCCAGCCCCAATGTGGCCAGTACCAGCACCGCGATCATGGTTTTGAACTCGGAATCGCGCCAGTACGTCAGCAGCGAACGGCGGGAGAGCGCGACATAGTGCGTGGCGAAGTTGGTGGCGCCGGCCAGCATGAAGATCACCAGCACGATCTCGATCCCGGGCGAGTTGAAATACCCCACGCTGTCGTTGTGAGTGGAGATACCCCCCAGCGATATCGCGGTCATGGCGTGGCACACCGCATCAAACCACGTCATGCCTGCCAGCTTGAGCAGCAGCACGCACAGCACCGTCAGGCCGGAATACACCAGCCACAGATTGCGGGCGGTCTCGCGGATGCGGGGTTTGAGCTTGGCGTCTTTGATCGGGCCGGGCATTTCGGCCTTGAACATTTGCATACCACCGACGCCCAGCATGGGCAAGACTGCCACCGCCAGCACGATCACCCCCATGCCGCCCAGCCAGCTCAGCATGTGCCGCCACAGGTTGAGCGAGGCGGGCAGGGCGTCAAGATCGGTGATGGCGGTAGAGCCCGTGGTGGTCAGCCCGGCCATGCCTTCAAAGTAGCCGTAGGTAAAGCTCATGTGCGGGTCGTAGAGCATGAGCGGTGCAGCGGCAGACAGCGGCAGCAGCAGCCAGATACCCACGACCAGCAAGAAGCCGTCTCGCACATGGAGTTCGCGGCGGAACGGGTGGGTCAGCAGCAGAATCAACAGGCTGCTGACAATGCTCAGCACCAGCGCCTCGGCCAGCGGCAAAAAACCGGCGTCCTGTTCCAGCCATGCCAGCGCAATCGGCACCAGCAACGTGAAAGAGAACAACAGCGCCACCCGCGCCAGAATATTCAGGGTGGGTAACAGGCGCATCAGAAGAACCCCAGTTTGACGGCAAACAGGTGTTCTACCTCCCGCGTGCGCATCTTGTCGTGGACGAACACAATGCAGCGGTCATCGGCCTCAATCACGGTGTCATGATGGACCATAATCACCTTGCCGGAACGCACAATGGTGGCGAGAAAGGCATGTGCCGGCATGCGGATTTCATCCACCCGTCGCCCGATCACGCGGGAGACAGACTTGTTACCGTGCACCACCAGCTCCACGGCCTCCGCCGCACCCCGGCGCAGTGGTTTCACGGCGGCGATATCGCCCTGGCGAGCATGGGCCAGCAGCGTGCCAATGGTCAGTTGCGCGGGCGAGAGTGCCACATCGATCCGGCTATCTTGCAGGAGGTCGACATAGCGCGACCGGTTGATGATGGAGACCACCTTGCGCGCGCCCATTTGCCGCGCCAGTAGCGCAGACATGATGTTGTCTTCATCGTCCGAAGTCAGCGCCAGGTACATGTCTGTACGATGAATCTGCTCTGCCTCAAACATGGTTTCGTTGGTGGCGTCACCGTGCAGCACCAGCGTTCCCGGTAGTTCGTTGGCGAGCCATTCGGCACGGCCAGGATCAGCCTCCACCAGCTTGACGCGGTAATCCTTCTGCAAGGCCTTGGCGAGGCGGTAACCGACATTGCCGCCGCCGGCCAGCAACACATTGTTGATCGGGCTTTCCACCACATGCAGCGCGCCAATGACCTTGCGCATCTGCCGGGCTTCGGCCAGCACAAACACTTCATCCCCGGCGAAGAGTTCGGTATCCCCATCGGGCCGGATATAGTGGTTCTTGCGGTAAATGCCCACCACGCGGCGATCAATATTGGGCAGTACGTCATTGAAGGCGGTCAGCGGCTTGCCGGCCATGGGTGCGCCTTCGGTCACACGGGTGACCACGAGTTGCACCAGACCATTGGCGAAGTCCAGCACCTGCAATGCTTCTGGCATTTTCACAAGGCGGGTCAGGTAATCCGTGACCACCTGTGCCGGGGTAATGGTATGGCTGATGGCAAAGCCGTCTTCTTCCGCAAAAAGGTCCGCATGGGCCAGCAAGTCGGCATTGCGGATGCGGGCAATACGCGTGGGTACGCGGAACATCTGGTAGGCGATCTTGCAGGCCACCATATTAAGTTCATCCGTGGGCGTGACGGCCAGCAGGAGTTCGGCATCGGCGGCACCGGCTTCGCGCAGCGTGGTCGGGCTGGAGGCAGAACCGGCTACGACCCGTAGATCAAGCTTGCTGGTCAATGGTGCCAGATTGGCCGGATTGTCATCGACGATGGTGACGTTGTGCTGCTCGTAC
>JASLES010000086.1 GCA_030151005.1 Silvimonas sp. | reverse complement strand
GGCATCTGTCTCATCCCGGTTCACATACACAAAGCCATAGCGTTTTTGATAACCATTGAGCCAGCTGAGAATATCCGTGAACGACCACGGGCAATAACCCAGCAGTTGTACGCCATCGCTCATCGCTTCCTGGCACGCTTGCAGATGGGCGCGCAGGTAATCGATGCGGTAATCGTCATGAACTTTGTCCCCCGCCTCCAGCTTGTCGAATTCGCCCAGGCCGTTTTCCGTCACCATCAGTGGCAGATCGTAGCGTGAGGCCAACCGGCGCAGTGCAATGCGCAAACCGGTGGGGTCAATCGCCCAGTCCCAGTTGCTGGTGGGCAAATGCGGGTTGGGCGTGGTGCGATACAAACCCGGCACGCCGCTGGATGGCGTTGTGCCCTTTTGCCCGGTGGTATTGATGCGCTGCATGGTGGCACCGTCACGCGGGTTATCGGTAAACGTGGTGGTGTAGTAGTAATTTACGCCGACAAAGTCTGGCAGGCCGGCTTGCAGAATGGCCGCATCACCCGGCTGGATCTCTGGTGCTTCACCGGTTTTTTGCAGCCACGCCAGCGCGGCTTGCGGATAACGGCCAAAACAGTAGGTATCCAGCCACCACCAGTTGGTGAATTCTTCCGCGTTTTCAAAGGCCAGCATATCCGCCGGCGCAGACGATGCCGGATACGCGGGCGAATACGCAAAGCTCGGCCCGATCATGCCATCGGGCACATGCTTGCGGAACGCGGCAATCACCGTGGCATTGGCCAGAAATGCATGATGATTGGCGGCAAAGAAGCGTCGGCGATCCTGCACGGCGGGCGGATGTGTACCCAGTTGATACGCGTTGGTGGTGTTGTAGTTCTGCTCATTGAGCGAAACCCAATATTTTACCTTGCCGGCAAACCGCTTGAACAAGGCCACGCAGTAGTGTTCAAAGTCGGCAACGATGCGGCGGTCTTCCCAGCCGCCATATTCGTCTTGCAAGGCTTGTGGCAAATCCCAGTGATAGAGAGTAAGCACGGGCTCAATACCAGCGGCGATGAGCGCATCAATCAAGCGCTCATAAAACGCCATACCGGCCTCGTTCACCGCACCGCGCCCGGTGGGGAAAATACGCGGCCAACTGACGGAGAACCGATACGCCGTCAGCCCCGCTTCTTTCATCAGCGCGACATCTTCAGCAAAGCGGTGATAGTGATCGACCGCCACATCACCATTACTGCCTTGAAACGTCTTGCCCGGCAGATGCGTAAAAACATCCCACACTGACGGCCCTTTGCCATCGGCATCATGCGCGCCCTCAACCTGGTAAGCGGCAGAAGCGGCGCCCCAAAGAAAACCCTGCGGGAAAGAAACAAGCCTGGTGTGATGCATGGTGACCTCCGGATTCGGGATACCGCACAGCATGCGCGCTGTCACATCATTCCGGCCAATGATATATTTTCCACAACTTCATTCCACTTTGGAATTATGGAACTCAGAGACCTGCGCGCCTTTGTTACCCTGGCAGATTTGCTGCACTTCACCGAGGCCGCTGAGCGCCTGCACGTTACGCAATCGGCCCTCTCCAAACAGATACGCCGGTTAGAGGACGATCTGGGCGGCGCCTTATTTAGCCGCAGTAATGCCGGCACCCGCCTCACACCGCTGGGGCGGGACTTGCAAGCAGATGCACGCAAACTGGTTAACGCGGCAGATGCACTCGGCCACAAAGCGCGGGCGTCACTGAATGGCAGCGCCGGTACTTTGCGTATTGGTTTTGGCGTAGGCACCAAGCTGTTTGTGCCGGCGGCAATTTCGCGCTTCCGGCTTGAACGGCCCGGCGTAGAAATCACGCTGAACGATCTATCCAGCCACCATCAGGTACAAGCGTTGATTGAGGGCCGGCTGGACCTGGCTTTCTGCCGCTTGCCCGCACCAGCGGGCTGGCCGCACTTGCCCGTCGTGGCGGCACGGTTCATGGCGGTGATCCCGGCGAGTTGGTCACCGGCGCTGACCCTGCCAGAACTGGCCAGCCAGCCGGTGTCCATCATCGAATACCACCGCGCTCCGGCGTTTCATACGCATTTGATGAACTACCTGGCTGGGAAAGGTTTGCGCATTGCGCAGATTCAGCCGGTGCAGGATTTTGTCTCCGTCGTCGCGCTGGCCGCGGCGGGTGTGGCTTGGGGTGTGGTGCCCTCTTCGACGTCGATTGACGATCCGGGGGTGCGGGTTGTGCCATTGCAGGATGAAGCGGCGAGTTGGTTGATCGGGTTGATGCGGCCGCCGGGGGAAACCAGTGCGCTGGTGGGGGCGTTTTGGGGGTTGGTGGCGGGGATGCTGGAGGATGGGGGGTTGCCTGCGGCGTGAAGATAATTTTGGGGAGAACGGGTGTTAGCGCCTTGCGGCGCGGTTGTGAAAAGCATTTGATACCGGCGGTGGCCGGAGCACGTTACTTTCTTTGCTTCGCCACCTCGGCGGCCCCAAAGAAAGTAACCAAAGAAAGGCGACCCCAGCCTTGCGGCCCTCCGGGCTGCCCTCAGTCGGTCGGGAGCCTAGGGTCTCCCTCCACTCCTTCGGCGCTGGGCTTTTATGGGGAGGGAAAATCAAAAGCAACCCCAACTGCAACTACAACTGCAACTGCAACTACAACTTCAAGGGCAACGGCAACGGCAACGGCAACGGCAACGGCAAATTCAACACGCATCCCACTGACTCGTCATTCCGGCCTTGAGCCGGAATCCAGCTGCGATGCTTGCATGCCACTCAGGGCGATTCAGGACGGGCACGGTACACAAGCAGCCCGTTGGGCTGCGGACTGGATTCCCGCCTCCGCGGGAATGACGAAGTGGTGGGAGTGGTAAACCATTCTTGCGGGCAGATGGTTTGCAGAGTTGGGGTTGGCTTTTGATGTTGCTGTTGCCGTTGCCGTTGCCGTTGCCGTTGCTTTTGACCTACCTCCCCTCCGGCAGTGCCGAGCATCGCAGCGAAGTCCGGGGTTTCGGCGAAGGGGTGTTTGAGCGAAGCGAGTTCCCGTAGCCAGCCGGATTTTGCGAGAAGCGCAGGGAACCCCGAAGGGGCACTGTCGCAGGGTCGCCTTTCTTTTGGTTACTTTTCTTTGGCGAAGCAAAGAAAAGTAACGTGC
>JASLES010000085.1 GCA_030151005.1 Silvimonas sp. | reverse complement strand
GGGAGCAACAATATGCGAAATCTGTTGGCATTGGCCGTGTTGTGCGGATGCGCTGCACTGGCGCAGGCCCAGATCTATAAGTGGAAAGATGCGAACGGCAACACGCAGTATTCCGATACCCCGCCGCCGCCGACCGCCAAGGCGCAGGTGGTCAATGTGAAAGCAGCAGCCGTATCGTCAGTACCACCAACTCGCGCTGCCAGTGGCGCAGCCACCAGCACGAGCACCGCATCTGCCGTAGCCGGTGTGCAACCACAAAACCAGGCTGCCTGTGACAATGCGCACCAGCGTCTGGATTTCCTGCAGAGTGCAACCAAGCTGCGTTCCATCAACCAGAAGGGTGAAGTGGAAATGCTCGATGCCAATACCAAGCAGGCGCAGATTACGCAGGCGCAGGCGGACATCAAGCAGTATTGCCAGTAATCCGGTGTGCGACGTTGCAAACAAAAACAGGCGCTTTCAAGCGCCTGTTTTTGTTTGATCCAGCCAGTCCAGAACATTGGCTGAACTGACGGTGGGTGGCTCGGCGATTAGTTCGAGACCGCAGTAATCAGCAGTTCCACGCGACGATTTAACGCACGGCCGCTTTCGGTGGCATTGGAAGCGCGCGGCTCATTCATGCCACGACCTTCTACCTGCAAGCGTACCGGGTTGACCTGGTGGCTGGTCAAGTAGTCGCTGACCGATTGGGCACGGCGTTGCGATAGCGCCAGATTGAAGTCGGCCTTGCCGACGTTATCGGTATAGCCAACGATGCCGACAGTGGTCTTGCCATACTGATTGAGCACGTGGGAGATCTTGTCCAGCGTCGGCGTGAAGCCGCTCTTGAGTACGGCCGAGCCTGTGTCAAAACCGGTGGTGGACGTCATGGTGACTTTGATCTGGCTATCGCTCAAGCGCTGCAGATTGATATTGCCGGCCTGGATTTCTGGTGCCAGCTGCTTTTGCAGGTCTTTGGCTTGCTTGTCCATATAGGCGCCAATAGCGCCGCCAGCCAGACCGCCACCGACCGCGCCGATCAGGGCCCCGCGGCCGCGGTGGTTTTTGTCAACGGCGGCGCCGATAACCGCGCCACCGACTGAGCCAATCAGTGCGCCGGTTTCGGTGTTGTTCATACTGCGTTTGTCGCCAAGATCATTGGCGCAGGCAGAAAGCAAAAGGGCGCTGATCAGCGCCGGAATGACGATTTTACGCATGCGGTTCTCCGGTACGGGCGGATGTTGTATGGGGTGAGTCGGGTAAGGCGAGCAGATTATGGCCTGGTCAGCGTGCAACGCCGCTGTGCGCTAATCACATTAACCAGGGCGCAAAATCAGGGTATTGAGCTTGACCTCGAATCAGGCTGGGCATGATCCGGTATCAGAGACCAAGGCGAAACGGGCAGGGGGTCCGGCGGCGCGCCGGACACGCTCACTGGCAGGCTTATTCTTCGGCGTTGCCGCCACCCTTTTTCATGACCTTGCCTTCGGCGGCCCGCTGGCGGCGCACTTCCTTGGGGTCGGCTATCAAGGGGCGATAGATTTCTACGCGATCTTTCTCGCGCAGCACGGTATCGGGTTTGACGGCCTTGGCAAAGATGCCCAGCTTGTTCACCGCGAGATCAATCTCCGGGAACTCGGCCAGAATGCCGGAGCGGCGGACAGCTTCTTCGGCCGTTGTGCCCTCGGGCACCTTGACGCTCAATAGCTTTTGTTTGTCACGGGTGGCGTAAACCACTTCAACAACAATGTCATGGCTCATACTGGCTGCCTTTTAGTCGTAAAGCTTGTCGGCGCGTGCAATAAACGCGTCGACAAAAGTATTGGTGATCCTGGCAAACACCGGACCGATAACGGCTTCAATCATCCGGTTAGAGAATTCGTAGTCGAGTGCAAACTCGATCTTGCACGCGTCTTCATCTAACGCCGTAAACGTCCATAGGCCGTGCAGGGCTTTGAACGGGCCGTCAACAAACTGCATGTCGATATGCGTAAACGGGGTTTTTTCGTCACGGGTGCGAAAGAAGGTTTTGACCTTCATGAACTCAATCCGTACCGTGACATCCAGTATCGTATCGGTGTGCTCATGCACTTCCACGCCGCCGCACCACGGCAGGAATTTCGGATAGTCTTCAACCCCGTCTACCAGGTTGAACATGCGTTCAGCGCTGTGCGGAACCAGCAAGGATTTTCGTATGCACTGCATGTCTATTGCGGCGTAAACTATCGGGCTTCTTGCGGGAAACCGCGACCACCCGTTTTGTTTGCACCGGTTGTGTGTAGTTGGAAACCGAAGCAGCAAACTGCAAACCAGAAGAACGGCGATTTACAAAATGACCGAGCATCCTACCGCCCCCGTCCCGGACACGCAACTTGACAGCCTGCGCTTGCCGCCTCATTCCGTCGAGGCAGAGCAATCAGTGCTGGGCGGCCTCTTGCTGGACAACCCCTCGTTTGACCGCATTGCCGACATCCTGGGCGAGAAGGACTTTTATCGTGAAGACCACCGCCGGATTTTTCAGCATATTGTCCGGCTGATCGAACATAACCGGCCCGCTGACGTGATTACCGTTGCTGAGTCGATGGATAACAACAACGAACTCAGTTACGTCGGCGGCCTGTCGTACCTGGGCGCGCTGGCCCAAAACACTCCGTCTGCCGCCAACATCCGCCGCTACGGCGAGATCGTGCGGGAAAAATCCGTCATGCGGCAACTGGCCAGCGTCGCCAACGAAATTGCCGACGCTGCCTACAGCCCCAGCGGTCGTGAAGCCAGCGAATTGCTGGATGAAGCGGAATCCAAAGTATTCCAGATTGCCGAACAATCGGCCAAAGGGCAGCAGGGGTTTATCTCCATGCCGCCGATCCTGAAAGAAATTGTCGAGAAGATTGACTACCTGTACCGCCAGGAAAACCAGTCTGAAATCACCGGGGTGGCAACCGGTTTTGTTGATCTGGATAAAATGACTTCCGGCCTGCAAGGCGGCGATCTGGTGATCGTGGCCGGGCGGCCTTCAATGGGTAAAACCGCGTTCTCGGTCAACATTGCAGAGCATGTCGGCACTGAACTGAAGCTGCCGGTGGCGATTTTCTCCATGGAAATGGGCGCAGCACAGCTGGGTATGCGGATGGTGGGTTCTATTGGCAAGATCGACCTGCACAAACTCAAGACTGGCCGCTTTGAAGATGAAGACTGGACCAAACTGACCTACGCCATCAACAAGCTCTCAGAAGCGCCAATCTTCATTGAAGAGACGGGGGCGCTGAGCGCACTGGATATCCGCACGCGTTGCCGGCGTCTGGCGCGGCAACATGGGCAACTGGGTCTGATCGTGATCGACTACTTGCAGCTGATGTCTGGCCGGGCCGGCGCCAAGGACCAGAACCGCGCTACAGAACTGGGCGAAATCTCCCGGTCGCTCAAGGGTCTGGCCAAGGAACTCAAGTGTCCGTTGATTGCGCTGTCGCAGTTGTCACGCTCGGTGGAGCAACGGACCGATAAACGCCCAATGATGTCTGACTTGCGCGAATCGGGCGCCATCGAACAGGATGCGGACATCATCATGTTTATGTACCGGGACGAGTACTACAACCCGGACTCGCAGTTCAAGGGTCTGGCCGAGTGTATTGTCGGTAAGCACCGTAACGGCCCGACCGGTAAGGTACCGCTGGTGTTTATCGGCAAGTATTCGCGCTTTGACAACGCATTGGTGAAGCCGGAAGGCTGGAGCGGGGATCTGGAGTAATCCTGCGGGCGATGTCGGATCAAAACGCAAAGACCGGGGCATTCTGCCACCGGTCTTTGTCATTCTGGTGCGCTCAATACGTATAGAATATGCGCTGGATTTCTTTGGTGTCTTTGGTTTTGGTCAGCGCCAGCATCAGCAAAATGCGTGCCTTTTGTGGGTTAAGCGTGTCTGAAACCACAAAGTCTGTTTTGTCGTCA
>JASLES010000070.1 GCA_030151005.1 Silvimonas sp. | reverse complement strand
AGCAAGATATCCCAGCCGGTCTGACCGGAAGATTGCATCAACAATGGAAAACGCGCCGGCGCAGCGGCGTGGAGATCGGCCAGATTAATCGGGCCCGAGAGATCGCGAACGTGAAATGCTGAAGTCATGGCCGCAATTTTATCAGGCTTGCACCCTCACCTTGCGATGACAATCATTCATCGCCACCACAAATAAAAAGGGCTGCGCGGAGGCAGCCCTTTTTGTCTGGAACAGACGCGGTTAAACGCGTTTGAACACCAGCGTACCGTTTGTACCGCCAAACCCGAAGGAGTTGGAGATCGCCACGCGGATATTCATGTCACGCGCGGTATTGGCCACGTAATCCAGATCGCAACCGCCCTCAACGTCCTGGTCATCCAGGTTGATGGTCGGTGGGGACACCTGGTTGTGCAGCGCCAGTACCGAGTACACGGCTTCTACACCACCCGCGCCACCCAGCAAGTGACCGGTCATGGATTTGGTGGAGTTCACGACCAGTTTCTTCGCGTGGTCACCAAAAGCCATCTTCAAGGCATTGGTTTCATTGGCATCGCCCAGCGGGGTCGAAGTGCCATGCGCGTTGACATAATCCACTTCATCCAGGTTGATACGGGCGTCACGCAGCGCGTTGACCACGCCGCGAGCCGGGCCTTCGGCACTCGGTGCGGTAATGTGGTGCGCGTCGGAGCTCATGCCAAAGCCAACCAGCTCAGCGTAAATCTTTGCGCCACGCTTGACGGCGTGATCGTAGTCTTCCAGCACCAGCACGCCAGCACCTTCGCCCATGACAAAGCCATCACGGCCCTTATCCCACGGACGGGAAGCACCAGCCGGATCATCATTGCGGGTAGACAGCGCCTTCATGGCGGCAAAACCACCAATGCCCAGCCCGGTCACTGCGCCTTCTGCGCCGCCAGCGACCATCACGTCGGCATCGCCGTACTGGATCATGCGGGCTGCATCGCCAATGCAATGTGCACCGGTCGTGCAGGCAGACACGATGCCATAGCTCGGGCCTTGAAAGCCCTTGTAGATGGTCACGTGACCAGCAATCAGGTTGGTCAGCGAACCCGGGATGAAGAACGGACCAATCTTGCGCGGGCCACCGGCCAGCAAAGTGGCACCGGTTTCTTCGATCAACGGCAGGCCGCCAATACCAGAACCGATATTCACGCCAACACGGGTTTTGTCCAGATCCGGGACTTCTTCAATGCCCGAATCAGCAATGGCCTGGAAAGCCGCAGCAATCCCGTAATGGATGAACACATCCATACGGCGCGCGTCTTTGGGCGAAATATAGGTACTGATGTCGAATTCTTTGACTTCACCGGCGATCTGGCAGGCGTAGTCCGTTGGATCAAAGCGGGTGATCTTGCTGATGCCGGATTTGCCGGCGAGAAGATTCGCCCAGCCTGTTGCCACGTCATTGCCCACGGGCGAAACATGACCGAGGCCGGTAACGACTACTCTACGTTTGGACACGGTAATCTCCGAGAGTGAACCGGATGTAACAAGAGCGGCGGCAATGGCGCAGCGCCCGCAGTCAGACTTCCCCAGTCAATCTTCACAGCGCGTAAACGCATTGAGAAGACGGACTGAAGTCACTGATGCAGGCGTTGGTCTTGCGCACCGCTCTGACCACAACCGCAAAGCGGCTATGGCGACGAATCGGAACGATTACTTGCTCAGGTGGGCGCTGACGTAGTCAATCGCTTGCTGAACAGTAGTGATCTTCTCAGCTTCTTCGTCCGGGATCTCGCATTCGAATTCTTCTTCGAGTGCCATCACCAGCTCAACGGTGTCGAGGGAGTCGGCGCCGAGATCGTTCACGAAGGACGATTCGATTTTGACGTCGGTTTCCGGTACGCCAAGTTGCTCAGCAACGATTTTCTTCACGCGCTGTTCGATGTTTTCCATGGGTTTAGCCAAGCCTTTCTAAGATTCGGAAAAATGCGTCCGCATTCTACCAAAAAAAACCGGCGCGCCAAGCACCAGAGCTTTCAATTGATGAAAATGCACACGCCATACGGTGGTAACACTACTTCCATTCTCCGGCACGCGTGAGTCAAAACGCCTGCCGGCAAGAATCAGTTCATGAACATGCCGCCGTTCACATGCAGCGTATTGCCGGTGACGTAACCGGCCTTGTCGCTGGCAAGGAACGCCACTGCATCGGCGATGTCCTGCGGGTCGCCCAGGCGGCCCAGCGCAATGCTTTCGACCAGTTTTGCCTTTTGTTCTTCCGGCAACACCTTGGTCATGTCGGTATCAATAAAGCCTGGCGCCACAGCATTCACGGTCACGCCACGGCTGCCAATTTCACGCGCCAGGGATTTGGTGAAACCAAACAACGCTGCCTTGGCAGCCGAATAGTTGGTTTGACCCGGGTTACCTGTTGCGCCAACGACAGAGGCAATATTCACAATCCGGCCCCAGCGGGCCTTCATCATGCCACGAATGACCGCTTTTGAAAGCTGGTACACGGGCTTGAGGTTGGTCGCCATGATAGCGTCCCATTCCTCGTCTTTCATGCGCATCAGCAAATTATCGCGGGTGATGCCGGCATTGTTGACCAGGATGGTGATTGCGCCAAATTCTTTTTCAATCTGGCTGACGATGGCTTCGCATGCGCCCTCTTCGGTCACTTGCAAACGCAGGCCCAGCCCTTTGGCACCCGCCGCGTTCAAGTATGCGGTAATCGCCTCGGCACCGCTGTCAGACGTTGCCGTACCCAATACGGTGGCACCTTGCTTTGCCAGTTCAAGCGCAATGGCCTGGCCAATGCCGCGCGATGCGCCAGTCACCAGCGCAATCTTGCCTTCAAGACTCATGAGTGGATCTCCTCAAATTCGTTTAACGCGGCCGTAAAGGCTGCCAGTCCTGGCAGTGCTTCACGCTGCGGTTTGATTCAGAGCGCGGCGGCCAAAGCATCCAGCGCGGCCGGATCGGTCAGCGCAACTTGCTGAGCGTCGGCGGCGATACGCTTGTTCAGACCTGCCAGCACCTTGCCCGGACCGCATTCGGCGATCACAGTGACACCGGCTGCTGCCATGTGCTGTACGGTTTCAACCCAGCGCACCGGCATATACAACTGACGCACCAGCGCATCGCGGATACGGTCAGGATCGCTATAAGCGGCAACATCCGCATTGTGCACCACCGGTATTTCAGGAGATGCAATGGTGACAGCGGCCAGACGGGCCTTAAGCACCTCGGCAGCGGGCTTCATCAGATCGCAGTGGGACGGCACCGAAACCGGCAGCAGCATGGCGCGCTTGGCACCTGCGCCCTTGGCGGCTTCGCACGCGCGCTCGACCGCCGCCTTGGAACCAGCAATCACCACCTGACCGGGCGAGTTGAAGTTGACGGCCTGGACCACGTCGCCCTCAGCGGCTTGCGCACATGCGGCAACGACAGCGGCGTCATCCAGACCCAATACGGCAGCCATGGCGCCTTCTCCGGCCGGCACCGCATTTTGCATGGCCTCGGCCCGCAGGCGTACCAGTTGCAGGGCATCACCAAAGGCGAGCGAACCCGCAGCAACCAGCGCAGCGTATTCACCCAGGCTGTGACCAGCCAGCAGATCCGGCGCACGGCCGCCACGGGCTTGCCAGGCGCGCCAGGCTGCAATGCCGGCGGTCAACATGACAGGCTGGGTATTGACGGTGGCGTTAAGCGCCTCGGCCGGACCTTCGGCAACCATTTGCCATAGGTCCAGACCCAATACGCCAGAGGCTTCATCAAACGTGGCTTTGACCACGGGCACATCGGCCCATGCGTTCATCATGCCGATAGACTGGGAGCCTTGGCCGGGGAAGACAAATGCCAGTTTCATGGATTTTCTCCTTTTACCTCGCTCTCGTCGGCCTGGCGCTACATGGTCGAGCACCCTGTTGGTGTCGCGGCGCAATTGCCTCAAGAGCAAAGTTTTTATCTGGTTGATCGCAAACGATCAAATTCAAATGACTGTTTGAAAAAACAAACGGCGCATTAAGCGCCGTTGAGTTCAGTAGCGGATCAGCGCGGAGCCCCAGGCAAAACCGCCACCGATGCCCTCGAGCATCAAGGTCTGCCCTCGCTGAATCTTGCCGCTGCGGATACCTTCATCCAGCGCCAGCGGAATCGACGCGGCCGAAGTATTACCGTGCCGGTCCACCGTGACAATGACCTGCTCCATAGAAAGATGCAGATGCTTGGCTGTGGATTCGATAATGCGCAGGTTGGCCTGATGCGGTACCAGCCAGTCGATATCGGATTTTTCCAGACCGGCAGCCGTCAAGGTTTCTACAGCGATATCGGCCAGCGCGCGCACGGCAAACTTGAAGACGGCGTTGCCTTCCATATAGATATACGGATTGCCGGAAATCTCGCCACCTTGCAGACGGGCGTCGGCTTTCAGAATGGAACGGTAACGGCCGTCGGCTCGAAGACGCGTTTGCAGAATGCCCGGCTCTTCGCTTGCCGTCAGCACCACTGCACCGGCGCCATCCCCAAACAAGATGCAGGTACCACGATCATTCCAGTCGACGATATTCGACAGTTTTTCTGCACCAATCACGACGGCACATTTGGCCGCCCCGGTCTGCACAAACTTGTCGGCAGTCGCCAGCGCATAGATAAAGCCGGAACAGACAGCTTGCACATCAAACGCGGGAAAGCCATGCACGCCCAGCTTGTCTTGCAAGATACAAGCCGTAGACGGGAACACGCTGTCTGGCGTGGTGGTCGCAACAATCAACAGATCAATGTCTGCAGGTGTTTTACCCGCTGCGGCCAGCGCTTGCTCGACGGCCTTGAGCGCCATGTCAGACGTGGCTTCACCTTCTGCAGCGATGCGGCGTTCACGAATACCGGTCCGCGAGACGATCCACTCGTCGCTGGTTTCAACTTTCTGCGCCAGTTCGTGATTGGTCAGCGTTTTGGCCGGCAGGTAAGAACCTGTGCCGGCAATGCGCGAATACATGGATTTATTCTCCTGGCAGGATCTGAACAGGCTTAACGCCCGTTCAGGCTAAAGGCGTATCGGGGGAGACGGCGGCCGGCTGCGCGGCAAGCAATTCAAGCTCTTGCTGCACCTGTTCGGCAATGCGCTGGGTCACACCGGCACGGGCTTCATCCACCGCTTGTGAAAGTGCCCAGTAAAACGCCATGCGATCCGCTCCGCCATGGCTTTTTACCACAATACCATTGAGGCCGAGCAAAGATGCGCCATTGTACCGACGTGGATCAACGCGTTTCTTGAACCGGGACAATACCGGCCAGGCCAGACCAGCCAACAGGCGCGACCACCAGTTGCGCAAGAATTCTTCACGCAACTGTTCAGCGATCATCTTGGCAAGGCCTTCAGAGGTCTTGAGCGCCACATTACCGGTAAAGCCGTCGGCAACGATGACATCCACCGTGCCGGCATAGATATCGTCACCTTCCACGTTGCCATGGAAATTGAGATTGGATCGGCGCAAGAGTTCAGCGGCCTCTTTGACCACCTCATTACCCTTGATTTCTTCCTCGCCGATATTGAGCAAACCCACACTCGGGCGGGCCTGCTGTCGTGTGGCCGAGACCAGCATGGCGCCCATGATCGCAAACTGCACCAGATGCTGCGGCGTGCAATCGACGTTGGCGCCCAGGTCCAGCACGCAGGAAAACGTGTTTTTGCGCGTCGGCAGCATTTTGGCAATGGCCGGACGCTCAATACCTTTGATGGTCTTGAGCACGAAACGCGCCGTGGCCATCAAGGCACCGGTATTGCCCGCCGAAACACAGGCATTGGCACCGCCGGATTTAACCAGATTGATCGCTACCCGCATGGACGAGTCTTTCTTGTTCTTCAGCGCCGATTGCGGCGCCTCATCCATGGTGACCACCTCAGTGGCCGGCTGCACCCGAAGGCGTGGGCCGAGCGTGCGGCGGCGCGCCCTGAGTTCCGCCTCAATGGCGTCAGGCAGCCCCACCAGCACGATGTTCACATCGGGGTGGTCGTCCAGAAAGCGCAGTGCGGCAGGTACAGTGACATGGGTGCCATGATCACCGCCCATCGCGTCGACAGCTACAGTAATATCCATCAGCTTTGGTCTGCTTTGCGAATCGCTTGGCCAGAATGGCGAACGGCGCAAGCAGGTTCTCCCGCTTGCGCCGCTGACATAACCATATGGTTATTAAGGGTTTTCACCCGTAGCGAATTATTCGCCCTTGGCCTTGATCACACGACGGCCCTTGTAGAAACCGTTCGGGCTGATGTGGTGGCGCAGGTGAGCCTCACCGGTGGTGGCTTCAACAGCCAGAGCCGGCACGGTCAGGAAGTCGTGGGCGCGATGCATGCCGCGCTTGGACGGGGACTTTTTATTCTGTTGAACAGCCATTTGGGTACTCCTTGAAAACCAGTTATGTATTTGATGAACGACGGACGACGCTATAAGCACATCCGGCTTTACGGTCTCGTCCGTAGAACCTGCACAAAGTGCGGGTTCTTTTATTCCGCTTTCCTGGTTTTCAGACCAGCCAGGACAGCAAACGGATTGGGTTTCTTGCCTGCCTCTGTCGCGCCTTCAGTCCCGCCGCACTGTTCGTGCACGGGCGCAAAAGGTACGGCGAGGATCACTTCTTCTTCGACCAGCGCTTCTACATCCAGCGCCGGATCGATCAGCATGCCTTCAAGGTCTTCGTCCTGCTCTTCGGCTTCGTCGAGCTTTGCTTCATCAGAGAACTGCGTCAAACGCGTCTCAATGGCAAACGGCCAATCCATGGGTTTGAGGCAGCGCTGGCACACCAGACGCATTTGACCTTTCACCACCAGATCAAGCCAGGGACGTTCGATCTTGTCGACGCCGCCTTGCAACTTCCACTCTGCTGAACCCGACTGATCCGCCAGTTGATCGAAGAGACGCGTAAGCGACGACACCGCAACGGTGCCGGACAACTGCTGCTGCTCGCGCGAAAACACCGCGCTGTCGATCACTGTCATTGCCAAGGTTCGAGCCAAGAAACCGCGCATGATATAATCCGCCACGTCCTTCTGTCAAAGGCTTTTTGAGTCAAAGCACAAGAATTTCCCATGCAAAAACAAGCTCTTCCAACCAGACCGCTGATCCTGGCCTCAACATCCGTTTATCGCCGCGAACTCTTGTCCCGACTGGGTTTGCCTTTTGATACGGCCTCGCCCATGGTCGATGAAACGCCGCTAACGGGCGAAACTGCCGCCCAGACCAGCTTGCGCCTGGCCATATCCAAGGCAAGCGCGCTCAAGGCGGCTTTTCCTCATGCCTTGTTGATCGGTTCAGACCAGGTGGCTTTGCTTGATGGCCAGCAACTGGGCAAACCCGGCACGCATGAGCGCGCAATCGCGCAACTGACGCTGATGCGTGGCCGCACGGTAGAATTTCACACTGCGGTAGCCCTGCACGATGCCCAATCCGGCGTTACACACAGTGCAACAGATATCACACGCGTAACCATGCGCAATTACAGCGATGCGCAGATTGAGCACTATCTGCGTCGCGAACAACCCTACGATTGCGCCGGCAGCGCCAAGGTAGAACGTCTTGGTATCGCCATGATTGCCGCCGTAGAATCTACTGATCCAACCGCGCTGATTGGCCTGCCGCTGATCGCGCTGTGCAATCTCTTGCAACAACATGGCGTGGAGGTCCTGTGAGCAACGGAACGCTGTATCTGATCCCTGTACCGCTGGGCGAAGACACACTGGAGACTGTCCTCCCGGCAGATGTCATCCATATTGCACGCCGACTGACGCACTTTATTGTCGAGGCGCCCAAAACCGCGCGGCACATGCTCAAGGCATTTGGCACGCCGCATGAATTGCGCGGTCTGTGGATGCAGGAACTCAACGAACACACGCAAGATAAAGAGCTGACCGCCCTACTGGCCCCCTTGCTGGCCGGCGAGGATGTCGGGCTGATGTCTGAAGCCGGTTGCCCCGGTGTGGCGGACCCCGGCGCCAATCTGATCCGCCTTGCTCATGCACAAGACATCCGGGTAGTGCCCCTGGTCGGGCCTTCCTCCATTTTGCTGGCACTGATGGCCAGTGGCGCCAACGGGCAGAAGTTTCGCTTCAACGGTTATTTGCCGGCAGAGGGCGCAGCGCGCATTGAGGCGATCCGCAAGCTGGAACAAGACTCGAACAAACTCAAGCAAGCCGAGTTGTTCATCGAAACCCCCTACCGCAATAGCGCGCTCTTTGATGCCTTGCTGTCCAGCTGCCGCCCGCAAACCCTGCTGACCGTGGCACGGGATATCACTACGGACGATGAAATGATCGTGACGCGTGATATCAGCCAGTGGAAAAAACACGGGGTGCCCGAGCTACACAAGCGGCCGACCGTCTTTGTGCTGTACGCCGCCTGAGACCAGAAAACAAAAAGCCCGAAGCATCAGCTCCGGGCTTTTTGTTGAGGTATTCTTTGGTGCCGACAGAGAGACTCGAACTCTCACGACCGCAGTCACTACCCCCTCAAGATAGCGTGTCTACCAATTCCACCATGTCGGCATTGCCTTGTCCCTTCCGGGAGCAAGAGGCGGCATTCTAGCGATAGTGTTTGCGCTTGTCCAGCAAGAATGAAACAAGTAGCCCTTACAGAGGGTCATAAAAGTGCTACGTTAGTGCCATACCAATAGCGGCGTGGTAAAACTGCCCGCGTCGTCTGTGTCACCACTTCAACTGCTCGCCCGACATGACTGATCCTCTGCGTGAAAAACTGGCTACCTACAAGCTGGAACACCGATATCCGGAGCAACTTGCCGCACGCTTTCCGCGCATTGTGACCCGGATCATGGAGTTGTGGGGAACCCCCAATCTGCAAGCCTATTTTGATGAACTACTCATCATGGATCGGCACGACCGGCAGGGTTTTCCGGCCGAGATTGG
>JASLES010000049.1 GCA_030151005.1 Silvimonas sp. | reverse complement strand
ACTTCTGCCGCAAGGCGGCCGGCCACGCGCATCGATTCGATCTGTTCGGGTGTCTTGAGGGTAATGGCCATTGCGATCCTTTTGAGTCTTGGCGGGTTTGGCGGCTTGATATCCATGCAATTATCCCGTGAGTCGGGCGGGATATACAGCCTTTTCACCAGATGGGGCCGGATGGGCTGTTTATCTAGCGTGCGTTGCGTACTTCTGCGCGGGCAATATCGAGCATGGCGCGCACGAGTGGCGGCGGGTTTTCACGCCGCCAGGCCAGCCAGACCGCCGTTTGCGCCGCAGGGTCGGCAATGGTGCGGTAGGTGACGGTTTCCACCTGAATACGCTGCTGCAGCGCAGACAAAATGGCCACCCCGAAGCCAGCGGCAATCAACGCCACCTGGGTCGAGGTTTCACGCACTTCCTGCGCCACGCGCGGCGCAAACCCGGCATCCCGGCACAGTGTCCAGACTTGATCGGCCATGGTGATGCCCATGCCACGCGGCAGCATCACAAAGTCATCATTGGCAAATTGCGCCAGCGAGACCTGGTCGGTTGGCTTGCTGCGCGCGGCCGGATGACTGGTGTGCATGGCCACCACCAGCGGCTCGCGCATCAGCTCAATGACTTCCAGTGATTCAGGCAGGGCAATGGGGCGGATTACGGCGATATCCAGCCAGCGTTCCAGCAGAGCGTTGATCTGCTGTGGCGTGGTCATTTCCCGCAAGGTCAGTTGCACCGCCGGATGTTGTTCCCGAAATGCATGGATGGCACGGCCAAACACGGCGGTATACGGGGCAGACCCGGTCAGCCCCAGCCGCAATTCGCCCGACTCACCCCGGTGCACGTGGACGGCTTGTTCTACTGCGTGTTCCAGTTGCTGCAAGATCCGGCGGGCGTGCTCCAGGAACATCCGCCCGGCCTCGGTCAGCTCGACCCGGCGATTGGTGCGGTTAAAGAGCCGCACATGCATGTCCTGTTCCAGCGCCTGGATCTGTTGTGAAAGCGGTGGCTGGGTCATGCCAAGGCGTTCTGCGGCGCGGCCAAAGTGCAGTTCTTCGGCCACGGTCACAAAGTAGCGGAGCTGTCGTAGTTCCATTGAGTCGTAAAACATATCAAATGAGTCGATTGATATTATCGACATTAATGCGGGTTTTTCCTAGACTGATTGCCAATGAAATCAAATGGCATGCCGCTGTCTGCATGCCAGACACTCACTGGAAATCCATGTCATCCGAATACAACGGTCTGCCGCTGCCCGCGCGCTATTGGGCCATCCTGACCCTGGCGCTCGCTATCAGCATGGCCGTGCTGGATGGCGCTATTGCCAATGTGGCTTTGCCGGCCATTGCCCATGATCTGCACGCCAGCCCGGCCGCATCCATCTGGGTGGTCAACGCCTATCAACTGGCCACCACCGTATCGCTGCTGGCGTTTGCCTCGCTGGGGGATATCTACGGTTACCGGCGCATTTACCAGATTGGGCTGGCGGTGTTTACCGTGACCTCGGTGTTTTGTGCGCTGTCCGATTCGCTGCTGACTTTGACCATTGCCCGTATCTTGCAAGGTTTTGGCGCATCCGCGCTGATGAGCGTGAATACGGCGCTGGTGCGGCTGATTTACCCCAAACAGCAACTGGGGCGGGGCATGGCAATCAACTCGCTGGTGGTGGCGCTATCTTCAGCCGCCGGCCCGACCATTGCCGCCGGGATTCTCGCTGTCGCCAACTGGCAGTGGCTGTTTGCCATTAACTTGCCGCTGGGCGTGCTGGCCTTTGTGATCGCCATGAAATCCCTGCCCGTCAACGCGCATAAGGCCGCGCATGGCTTTGATCTGAAAAGCGCTTTGCTTAATGCAGCGACCTTTGGTTTGCTGATCTTCAGTATCGATGGCCTGGGGCACAACGCCAACAAGCCATTGGTGCTGGGCATGTTGGTGCTCGCGCTGGCGGTGGGTTATGTGTTTGTTCGTCGGCAACTGACTTTGGCTGCTCCCATGTTGCCGGTGGATTTACTGCGCATTCCCTTGTTCAGTTTGTCGATCTGCACATCAATCTGTTCGTTCAGCGCGCAGATGCTGGCCATGGTCTCGCTGCCGTTTTATTTGCAGGAAAACCTCAACCTCTCGGCTACGCAGACGGGGTTGCTATTAACACCGTGGCCGCTGGCGATTGTGGTCACCGCGCCGCTGGCCGGGCGCCTTGTAGAAAAAAAATACTCGCCAGGTATGCTGGGGGGGATTGGTCTGGCGTTGTTCTCGGCCGGCTTGCTGTTACTGGCGCTGTTGCCTGCCAATCCGACCAGTCTGGATATCGTCTGGCGTATGGCGCTGTGCGGGATTGGTTTTGGTTTTTTCCAGTCGCCCAACAACTTTGCCATTCTGTCTTCTGCGCCAGCACATCGCAGCGGCGGCGCCAGCGGCATGCTGGGTACGGCGCGGCTGGTGGGGCAGACCACCGGTGCATCCCTCGTGGCATTGATGTTCGGCTTGTTTGGTCAGAGCGGAACACGCAGCAGTTTGCTGACTGCCGCGATCTTTGCCATCTGTGCCGCAGGTGTGAGTTTTATGCGGATGGCCGGGAGTGTGAATCCGGCGCAAGCCACCCGGGCGGGCTGACTGCTGCCGGACCAAAGGCAATCAGGCGCGCCGTTGCTGCGCCTTGTTGCGCATGACAATCACCGCCACAAACAGGCCCAACAGCGCACCAGGCAGTAGTAGCGGCAACATCATGCAAATAATCAGACCCAATGCAAGCAGCGGCAGCAAAATAACGCCCATCAGCAACATGGACGAACCGGCCAGCATCAGCAGCGTAACCAGTAATCCATCCAGCAACAAAGCCAGCAGCACGCTGCCGACCAGCACGGCCCAGAAGGGAACCAGGTGCACCGGTTGACCGTTAGCGGTGACATGCAGCCATTGCGTCGGGAAAAAATAATGGCCGACGATGATCACCAGCGCCGTGAGCGCCAGAACCCGTACGATGCTTGTACCACGCATAACCTTGCCCCATTTGAAGTCAGCGCCTGCACCAAAGACGCTACCCATGCACCAAGCATATGCGCGCACCACAAGCCTGGCAAACGCCGCATAATGAGCGGATTGCCTGGCCTTGAATTTTGAGTTTGAGATTTGAAAGCAAGGCGCGGAGTTCGCCCGAGGTTGCATTGACCGACCATAGCCGTGTCGATGAACCGGAAAGCCATCATGTCTGCCCAATTTGCCATGTCCGCCAAATCAGATACCGCACAAGACGCGGCCTTTACCAATGACGACGAACGCTGGGACGCAGTCCAGCGCCGTGATGCGCACGCCGACGGCGTGTTCTGGTACGGCGTGCGCACTACGGGCGTGTACTGCCGGCCGTCTTGCCCATCGCGCCATGCCTTGCGCAAAAACGTTTATTTCTACACCAGCCAGACTGACGCCGAAGCCGCCGGCTTGCGCGCCTGCAAACGCTGTAAACCGGATGAAGATTCACTCTCCAGCCAGCATGCCGAGGCCGTCGCACGCGCTTGCCGCCTGATCGAGGCAGCGGAGAACCTGCCCTCGCTGGCGCAACTGGCCGCAGCGGCGGGTCTGAGTCGCTACTATTTTCATCATGTTTTCAAAGACATCACCGGTGTCACCCCGCGTGAATACGCCGTGGCTCACCGCGCCCAGCGTGTACGCGCTGAGTTGCAACGTACCGACAATGTGACAGACGCGCTGTACCAGGCCGGCTTTGGTTCCAGCGGCCGCTTTTATGAAAAATCCGCAGACATGCTGGGTATGAAACCCAAGGGTTACCAGCGGGGCGGAGAGGGCACGTCCATCCGCTTTGGCGTCGGCCAATGTACGCTGGGCGCCATCCTGGTCGCGGCCACGGACCAGGGTGTTTGCAGCATTTTGCTGGGGGATGAACCAGACGCACTGGTTCGCGATCTGCAAGACCGGTTCCCCAAGGCGCGTCTGATTGGTGCAGATACCAGGTTCGAGCAGTGGATGGCGCAGGTGATCGGCTTTGTCGACCACCCCGCCAGCGGTCTGGCGTTGCCGCTGGATATTCGTGGTACAGCGTTTCAGGAGCGCGTCTGGCAAGCCTTGCGGGCCATCCCGCCGGGCAGCACCGCCAGTTACGCCGAAATTGCCGAGCGCATTGGACAACCGCGTGCCGTGCGCGCTGTAGCGCAAGCGTGTGCTGCCAATAAACTGGCGGTGGCCATCCCGTGCCATCGCGTGGTGCGCAATGACGGCGCGTTGTCGGGCTACCGTTGGGGCGTGGAACGCAAACGGGCCTTGCTGGCACGTGAAGCGGAGAATACCGAGTGAGCATGGCTGACCTGTTTGATGGTATGGCGCAAGGCGACGAACAACTGGCGCCGGGCGCCTGGTTGCTGCGCGGCTTTGCCCGCAACATCGCCAGCACCCTGTTGCAAGACGTGGCCAGCGTGACTGCCGTTGCGCCTTTCCGCCATCTGGTCACGCCTGGCGGTTACACCATGTCGGTCGCCATGACCAATTGCGGGCGCGTGGGCTGGACATCTGAAGCGCGCGGTTACCGCTATGCCAGTATTGATCCGCAAACCGGCCAGAC
>JASLES010000022.1 GCA_030151005.1 Silvimonas sp. | reverse complement strand
CACGCGGCCAGTCAGGGCCGGATGACGCGTGTGGTCATTGGCGGTGGCGGCGTAGTAAGAGTCGATGTGCTCTGCGTTGGCGATCGGGGTGGTCATTTTTTCAGTGTCCGTAAAGCAGTTGTTAGCGCCTACGGCGCAAGTAAAAGCATTTCATACCCGGGGTGCCGGGCCCACGTCACTTTCTTTGCTTCGCCAAAGAAAGTGACCAAAGAAAGGCGACCCCGGCCGGGCGGCCCTCCGGGCTTCCCTCTGTCGGTCGGGAGCCTAAGGTCTCCCTCCACTCCCTCGGCGTCTGGCCTTAATGGGGGAGAACGTCAAAGACAACTACAACCCCAACTTCAACCTCGCAAACCATTTGTTTGCAGAATTGATTTGCCTCACTTACCACTTCGTCATTCCCGCGAAGGCGGGAATCCAGCAGAGCCATCGGCAATCCCGAAACCGCCCGGACTGCCTCACTGTTTATATTTCTTCAAATTCACCGCCACACAAAACCGCAGCGTATAAACGCCCCCGGCTTGTTCCGCCGTGCGTTTCAAATTGTTGTTTTGATGATCTTTTTTCAGCCAGGTTGCGGCATCTGTCTGATGCCGCAACCTGATCCTGACAACTGCGGTTGATTACGCCTTAGAAGGAGTAAATGAACTGCGTGCCCAGCATGTCATTGCTCTTGCTAAAGGTACCGTCGCTCTTCAGGAACACGTCTTCCGTGGCCCAGTCGTGGCGGTATTCCAGCTTGAGCGTGGCCTGATCGGTCACGTACCAGAGGAAGTCCAGCGCGATGTCGTAACGGTTGGCACCCTTGCAATCCAGACCGGCATTGGCCGAGTTGGCAACGCAGGACTGGCTCACGCCAAAGCCGTTGTGGCCATCAAAGCCGCCGTCACCCAGCACAATGCCACCACCGCCACCACCGTTCTTCTGGTTGTTCAGGTAGTCAACACGTGCGGCAGTGCCGATCTGGGCACTATCCAGATGCCACTTTTGCAGGCCCAGCAAAGACACCCCCCACCACACGGCATCGCCACCGTTGAACGCGGCGCTGGTTTGCTTGCCGTAGTCCACTTCCGCATTGATCTGGGTGTCTGCCCAGATATACGCCAGATCGCCTTCAGTGAAGTAATAGGTGCTGTACGGATCACCCGCGTTGCACTGATAACCAAAGCCCGAACTACACGCCGAGCCCACCGGCAGCGACTGACGACCAATGTTGCCAGACCAGCCCAGATCCAGACTGCTGGTCCAGGTGTAGTCCAGACGCGTGGTAAAGGTCGGGGTGTTGTTGGTGGCAAACTTCGGCTGACCGGTACCCGGGTTGGTATCCACTTGCGTGGTCGCGCCCTTGGTGCGGTATTGCTCGTTGGCCAGCATGAACTTCCAGGACCAGTTACCGGTGGAGTAATTGATACCTGCGCCGACGTAGCTACCCGGATCAGAGAAGTCATACAACAGGTTGTGGGTCAGCGTCGGCATCAAGTTGGACTGCTGTACTTCATACCCGCCAAAGCTGGACATCAAACCGGCTACAAAGGTGTAGCTGGTATCGATCGGCATGGTGATGACAGCCGTGTTGATGATGTTCATGAAGCTATTGGAACCATCATCAGTGGCCAGCAAGGTCGCGCCGTTACCACGGTTAGGCATGATGCTGATTTCAGCGCTAGGCGCCAGCGAACCCTGGCCGAACGTCTTTTTGATATCCAGATAGACATCGCCAAACGTACTGCCGTCGTAGTTATACCCGCCGTTGTGGTTTACAAACTGGAAGCTGCCAGAATGTTGACCCACGTTGTAGATATAAACCGGGTCCAGATAACCGGTGACGGACAAGCCAGCGGTACCGCCTTCATTCACTGTCTTGTCGATGCTGTCGGTCTTCAACTGCAAGGAAGCGATGTTCTGCTTCATCTGGTCCACGTCGTCCTGCGTCAGAGCCGGGGCTGTCGAGGCCGCAGCGGCAGGCACCGCAGCCGGCGCGGGGGCCGGTGCTGCTGCCTGTTGCGCTTGCGTATTCTTCAGTGCCTGGACTTCCTGTTGCAGTGCCTTGATTTCTGATTTGAGCTCATCGAGCTCACTTTGCTTTGGCGCTGCGAACGCCATGCTGGACGTGCTCAAGCCCGCCAGCAGAACACACAATATCTTCTTGCGCATTTTCCTCATCCCAAGTGATTGAATCTGCACTTAAACAACTGCACGAAGCTGTTATTGCCACTGCTTTTGCTGTTACTGCCGTGTTACGCAATACACATCAAAACCGTTTTGTTTGCAGGTCGTCGCGGTTACGGTCTACTTTTTCTTCAGGCGCGCCACCGACTGGCAGCGCGCCCCAACTTCTTTCAGATGATCAGGCCGACATTGCCATGCGTTTGCGTTCTGCTTTTTGCATGAAGTAGTTGGCCGTCAGCACACCCACCGTCACCAGCGTGATGAAGATGGTTGCCAGGGCGTTCATTTCCGGATTCAGCCCCAGGCGCACCCGGCTGAAGACCACCAGTGGCAAGGTGGTCGAGCCCGGACCCGAGAGGAAGGCCGACAGCACCAGATCATCAATCGACAAGGTGAACGAGAGCAGCCAGCCAGAGATCAGCGCCTGGCTAATCAGGGGCAGCGTGATCACAAAGAACACCTTGAACGGCGTGGCACCCAAGTCCATGGCTGCGTCTTCAAGCGAGGTATCCAGTTCACGGATCCGCGACTGCACGATGATGGCGACGTAAGAGATACACAGCATCACGTGGCCGATCCAGATGGTCAGCGTACCGCGCTCTGCCGGCCAACCAAGGTACTTGGCCATTTCCACGAACAGCAGCAACAGCGAGATACCCTGGATCACTTCCGGGATCACCAGCGGCGCATTGATCATGGCGGTGTACAGCGCAAAACCGCGGAACCGTCCCATGCGTGCCAGCACAAAGCCGGCCCAGGTGCCGATGAAGACCGAGGCGAATGCCGTCATCAGACCAATCTTGAGCGACAGCCAGGCCGCGTTGATCAGCTCGTCGTCATGCAACAGTTCGCCATACCAGCGGAACGAGAACTTCGACCAGACGGTGACCAGTTGCGAATCGTTGAACGAGTACACCACAAGGCTCAGGATGGGCGCATAGAGGAAGAAGAACCCCAGCGACAGCACCGTGACCTGCAATTTTTTGTTGGGTTTGATCATGGCTGTTATTCCTCCAGCTCTTTGGCCTGGTAGTGCTGGAACACCGCCATCGGGACCAGCAGCAGCAGCACCATGGCGCACGTCACGGCAGATGCCATCGGCCAGTCTGCATTGTTGAAGAATTCGTCCCACATCACGCGGCCAATCATGAGCGTGTCAGAGCCACCCAACAGTTCCGGAATCACGTACTCCCCTACTGCCGGAATGAACACCAGCAAGCAACCGGCGATGATCCCGTTCTTGGACAGCGGCAGGGTGATCTGCACAAACACCTTCCATGGGCGGGCGCCCAGATCGTAGGCGGCCTCCAGCAGGCGCAGATCCATCTTCACCAGGTGGGCGTACAGCGGCATCACCAGGAACGGCAAGTACGAGTACACCATGCCGATGTAAACGCCCGCGTTGGTGTGATAAAGCTCGACCGGATCACGTACCAGATGCGCCCACATCAAGAACTGGTTCAGCAAACCGTTGTTTTTCAGAATGCCAATCCACGCATAAACCCGGATCAGGAAGGACGTCCAGAACGGCAACATCACTGCCATCATCAGAATGTTGCGGGTGGCCGGGTTAGAGCGCGCGATGTAATACGCGATCGGGTAGCCGATGATCAGACAGAAGAACGTCGATACCGCCGCCATCTTCAAAGAGCTGAGGTAGGTGGCAAAGTACAGGCTGTCACTGAGCAAGAACTTGTAGTGGCCCAGTTGCAGCATGATCTGCAGCATGCCGTCCTTGATGGCGGTCAGCTCTGTATAGGGCGGGACACCCAGCACCTGGTCGGCAAAGCTGATCTTCACGACCAGCAAAAATGGCACCAGGAAGAACATGGCCAGCCAGAGATACGGCGCAGAGATCACCAGCGTCTTGCCGGAGGGTATCCACCGTTTAAGCTTGTTTTTGGGCTTCATGACGGCATCCTCACTTGGTCAGCACGACGCCCGCAGTCGGGCCCCAGGAGACGTACACTTCAGCGTCATAAGCCGGCGGCTCGGTTTCGTCGAACATCAGGGTAGAGACGTTGGCCATGACCACTTTGCCGCTTTCCAGCTGCACGTGATAAATGGTGTAGCCGCCCATGTAGGCAATGTTGACGACCTTGCCAAGCGCCACGTTGGTGTCTTGCGCCGGCTTGGCGCGGCTGAGCACCACGCGCTCCGGGCGCACAGAAATCGTTACCGGCATACCCAACGGGCCGGTTACGCCGTGGCTAATGAACATGCGTTGCTTGAGGTCCGGGCTTTCGACGTAGATGTGGTCTGGCTGGTCTTCGACGATGGCCCCAGCAAACAGATTGGTCGAACCAATGAACGAGGCGGCGAACTTGCTGTTCGGGTACTCGTACACTTCGTTGGGTGCGCCCAGTTGCACGATGCGACCTTCCGACATGACAGCCAGCCGGTCGGCCATGGTCATGGCTTCTTCCTGGTCGTGCGTCACCATGATGCAGGTCACGCCCACTTTGTAGAGGATGTTCACCAGCTCAATCTGCGTGCGCTGGCGGATTTGCTTATCCAGCGCCGACATGGGTTCATCCAGCAGCAAGACCTTGGGGCGCTTGACGAGGCTACGAGCCAGTGCGGCACGTTGCTGTTGCCCGCCAGACAGCTGGAACGGCTTGCGCTTGGCGTATTTGCTCATCTGCACGAGGTTCAGCGCATCGGCCACACGCTCGGCGATCTCGCCCTTGCCGACGCCCTCTTGCTTCAGGCCGAACGCAATATTGCTTTCCACCGTCATGTGCGGAAACAACGCGTAAGACTGGAACATCATGTTGACAGGCCGCTTGTACGGCGGCAGGCGGGACATATCCTCACCGTCGATCAAAATCTTGCCGGAGGTGATGGTCTCAAACCCCGCCAGCATGCGCAGCAAGGTGGACTTGCCACAGCCTGAGCTGCCCAGCAGCGCAAATAGCTCGTTTTTGGCTACCGACAGGCTGACGCCGTCCACTGCGGTGGTCTCGTCAAATTTCTTTACCACATCAATCACCTGAACAAACTTCTCGTCGGTGCTCGCGGGTTTGTTTTGTGCACTCTCGTGGGTATTCATGATTCTGGTTTACCTGTTGCAAGTAAGGGGCTGAACGTCGGCAACAAAACCGTTCTGGTCCTGGCGCACGCAGGCGCTGGTCAGGGCGTTTTTGTTGGCAACTTCAGAATGAATCCGGCCGTAATTGGCTCCAAATTCATTCTTAAGGCGCAGGCGGGGCCTGAACGGTGCTTTGAACAAGCACCGCCTGCGGGTATTTCAGTCAACTTGAACTGGCCGGGCAGATCACCCGGCCAGACCGGTCACACGATCAACGGCCGGACTTGTACTGCGCCCAGAGCCGGTTTTCCAGCCGCATGATTTCAGACGGCAGCGGCTTCAAGAGGAACAGCGTCTTGGCGACTTCTGGCGGCGGGAACACCACAGGGTCGTTGGCCACATCCGGCTTCACAAACTTGCGGGCTTCCATGTTGGCGTTGGGGTAGAACACCTGGTTGGTGATCTCGGCGTGGACTTGCGGGGTTTCGATGTAGTTGATCCACTTGAGCGCCGCTTCCGGATGCGGTGCGTCTTTCGGGATCGCCATGGTGTCAAACCACACCGGTGCGCCACCCTTCGGGATGAAGTACTGGATTTCGTACGACTTGCCCGCTTCCTTGGCACGCGCCTTGGCAATCGTCACGTCGCCAGACCAGCCAAAGGCGATACAGATATCACCACCGGCCAGATCGTTGATGTAGCCAGAAGAGTTGAACTGACCAATATACGGGCGGATTTTCTTGAGGGCGTCGTACGCGGCCTGATAATCAGCCGGGTTGGTGGAGTTGGGGTCTTTGCCAATGTAATGCAGTGCCATGGCAAACACGTCGTTGGCCTGATCGAGCATGGAAATACCGCAGCTCTTGAGCTTGGCGGCGTTTTCCGGCTTCATCAGGATGTCCCAGTTGGCCAGATCAACATCTTTGCCCAGGATGGCTTTGACTTTGGTGACGTTGTAACCCAGGCCGTCCGTGCCGTAAGCCCAGGGGACCAGGTACTGGTTGCCCGGATCAGCGCCAGCCACTTGCGCCATCAGGGTCGGGTCGAGGTATTTCAGGTTGGGGAGTTTGGATTTATCCAGCTTCATGTAAATGCCAGCCTGGATTTGCTTGGCGGCATAGTTGCTGGTCGGTACCACGATGTCGTAACCCGCTTTGCCGGTCAGCAGCTTGGCTTGCAGCGTATCGTCACCGTCGTACACGTCGTACTTCACCTTGATCCCGGTTTCCTTCTCAAAACCCGGGATCGTGTCCTTGGCGATGTAGTCCGACCAGTTGTACACGTTCAACACTGTATCAGCCGCAAAAACCGGGCTGACCGCAGCGGCACACAAGCCCGCGAGGGCAAGGCGGCTCAATGTCTTGCACTTCATCTTCTCATCTCCAATCAAAATGACGCTCGAATATCCGGCGTTAGAGCGGGCCGGGTCGCTACGACAAACAGCCATATTTACTGCAGTGATAAAACCTGGAACCGGTGCCGTTTCGCAACGCGTATGGCAAGACCAGACGCGTTGCCAGGCAAAGTTCCAATCTGTCGAGTCGCCCGGCCTTGAGGTCGGTGGTGTGTTCTTGTTGTTATGTACTGCCGGGCTGGCTTGATAACGCGGCACCCGTACTTTGGTTGAATGCCGCCGCGCTATTTTTTGCGATTTATTTCAAACCAGCCCGTTTACTGCTTTTTCTCTTGCATTTACTGAATTTTAACTACCGTTCACAGCATTATTTTTATTACTCATGCGTCCGTAGGGTGGATCCGGAGCGAAACAACAATCCACCCTGGGGACGTCAAACCGCTCAATACCCCAGGTCCTTGGCCGTCAGCGCGATACAACGTGCGGCTTTGTCCACCAGTTCATCGATCTCGGTACGGCTGATCACCAGCGGCGGGGAGAGCAACATACGGTCGCC
>JASLES010000423.1 GCA_030151005.1 Silvimonas sp. | reverse complement strand
CGCAGCAAGGCGCGGGGTTTCGGCGGAGGGGTGTTTGAGGGCGTAGCCCGAGTTCCCGTAGCCAGCCGCGCCTTGCGAGAAGCGCAGGGAACCCACGTAGTGGGCACTGTCGCAGGGTCGCCTTTTCTTTGGTTACTTTCTTTTGGCGAAGCAAAAGAAAGTAACGTGCTCCGGCCACCGCAGGTATGTAAAACACCGCGCCGAAGGGCGCTGACAAAGCTAACTCACGGTGCAACGGTGCAAGCACCGTTTCTCGATCTCCGCCCAATCCCACCTAATCCCCAACCCCGCCTCAACCGGCGGCATCGCCATGCCGTCAACAATCCGGATCGGCTGGGTCGTCACCTCATCCAGCTGCGGAATGTATTCCAGCCACGTCGCGTTGGGCATGGCAGAACACAAGCTCACATGTAATTCCATCAAAAAGTGCGGGCAAACCGCCAGGTTGTGGCAAGCGGCCATTTGCGCCACTTTCAGCCACGGCGTAATGCCGCCCACGCGCGCCACATCCACCTGGATAACCGAACAGGCTTGCTGCTGCACGTAATCCGCAAACTGGCCGGGGCTGTAGAGCGACTCACCCACCGCAATCGGGATACGGCTGTGCGCAGCCAGCTGGATGTGGCCGGCCAGGTTATCGGCTGGCAGCGGTTCTTCCAGCCAGGCCAGGTTTAGCGGCGCCAGCACATCGGCCCGGCGCAGGGCTTCGGACACGCTGAAAACCTGATTGGCATCGACCATCAATTCAAAATCATCCCCCACAGCCTCACGCACTGCGCTTAGGCGTCGCAGATCTTCGGCCAGATGGGGCTTGCCGATCTTGAGTTTGGCGCCTTTGAAGCCGGCAGCTTGTGCGGCCAGGGTTTGCTCCACCAGCGCTTCTTGCGGCAATTGCAGCCAGCCGCCTTCCGTGGTGTAGACCGGCACCTGTTCTTGCGCACCGCCCAGTAATTGCCACAACGGTAAATCAGCGCGTTTGGCACGCCAGTCCCACAAGGCGGTGTCGATGGCAGCCAGCGCCAGGCTGGTGATCGCACCGACGGCTGTGGCATGGGTGTGGAACAACAGATCACGCCAGATGGCCTCGACGCAGGCGGGTTCACGGCCGATCAGTTGCGGGGCGAGGTGGTCTTTGAGGAGGGCCATGACGGAAGAACCACCGGTGCCGATGGTGTAGCTATAGCCGATGCCCTCAGAGCCGTCGTCGCAGACGATGCGCACGATGGGGGTTTCTTGCGTGACGAAGGACTGAATGGCATCCGTACGGCGGGTTTTGGGGGGGAGGTTGAGGAGGGAGAGGTGGATGGCGGCGATTTTGGACATAGCAGTTGATCGAGCGCTTTTGGTTTAGCGCCTGACGGCGCGGTGTTTACATACCGGGGGTGCCCGGACCACGTCACTTTCTTTGCTTCGCCAAAGAAAGTAACCAAAGAAAGGCGACCCCTGCGACAGCGCCCTTCGGGTTCCCTACGCTTCTCGTGAGTGCCGGCTGGCTCCAGGGAACTCGCTGCGCTCAAACACCCTTACGCCGAAACCCCGGCCCTCACTGCGATGCTCGGCGCTGCCGGAGGGGAGGCAAGTCAAAAGCCGCCCCAGCCCCGCAGCCCATCTGCGTGCAAGAATGCTCCAATCTATGCATACCACTTCGTCATTCCCGCGCAGGCGGGAATCCAGCTGCAATGTCAGCCAGAAAAGAAACCTTCGCACTTGGCAAACGTAGGCGCGTAGCAATCCACCGTAGCGAAGGTGGATTGTCGCTGACGTTTCGAATCCACCAGCAACCCTCAATCCATATGAAACACCAGCTCCATCCCCGCCCAATGCTCCCCCGCACCACGACTTTCCAGTGGTACCTGGCAGGGTGAGCACAGCGCCCACCAGCGGTGGGTCACTGCCTGATCAGAGATGGACTGCATGTCTGCCGCAAAGTCCGTGCCGTGGTATTCCCAGTACCCAAACAACAGGTTCTCGGGTTCGCGCAAGAAGATGCTGTAGTTGCGTACATGGGCCGCAGCCAGCCCGGTCAAAATTTCTGGCCAGCAGGTGGCGTGCAGCCGTTTGTACTCGGCAATGTGTTCCGGTTTGATGCCTATCACCATACCCATGCGTTGCATGCGCTTACCCCTTTACGCCGCCAAATGTCAGCCCGGCAATCAGGTGCTTTTGCACGATAAAGGTCAGGATCAGCGCGGGGATGATAATGATCACCGCCAGCGCGCACATGCCGGCCCAGTTGATGGTGAATTGCGCCGTGAAATCCATCAGGCCCACGGGCAAGGTTTTGGTGTCGGTGCTGCGAGTCAGTTGAGAGGCAAGGGCGAACTCGTTCCACGCGGTTAAAAAGGCAAAGATAGCGGCCGAGGCAATGCCGGATTTGGCCATGGGGAACTCCACCTGCCAGAACGCTTGCCAGCGGGTGCAGCCGTCAATCTCGGCGGCTTCGGCCAGTTCTTTGGGAATCTGGCGGAAGAACCCGTCAATCAGCCAGACCGAAAACGGCACGTTCATGGCCACGTAAACGATGATGGTGCCGACCTTGGTATCAATCAGCCCCAGCCAGGACCAGATGATGAAAACAGGGAGCGAGAGCGCAATGCCCGGCACGGCGCGGCTGAGCATCAGGCCGACAAAGAGCGTTTTCTTGAAGCGGAATTTGTAACGGGCAAAGGCGTAACCGCCCGCCAGCCCGATGGCAATGGCGATCACCGTGCTGGTGACCGAAATAACCAGCGAATTCACAAAGTACGCCTTGACCGGAATCCCCGCCGTGTCACCCATGCCGAACACATCCCGGAAGTTATCCAGCGTGTAACTGGTGGCGGCAAAAATGCTGTCCCGCGCCAGGATGGCGACGTTGGTGCGAAACGCGTTCAGCATCACCCACAAGCCTGGCAGCATGATCAAACACATGGCGATGAACACACAGGCGCGCACGCCCCAGCGCAGCAATAGTGCAGCGGGCAGCCAGGGTTCTTTGAGCGGTTCATCCTCCAGCCCGGAAAGTTCAGGCAGGGTACCGCCCGGAGGTGTGGTTTCCAGCGTGCGGGCCAGTGCCGGGTTGCGATCAAGAGAGAGGGCAGACTGGGTCATGTCAGGCATCCACTTCGTTCAGGAACTGCCGGGAGGCATTGAGTTTGCGGAAGAAATGTACGGTGAAGGCAATCGACAGCAAAACGGCCACATAAGACATGGCGTTGGCATAACCCATGCGCGCGTCTTCATAGCCGGCGCGGGCAGAGAGGGTCCAGATCAGTTCGGTACGGCCGGCCGGGCCGCCATTGGTCATGATCTTGACGATATCAAACGCGCGCCCGACATCCAGCGAGCGGATGGTCATGGCGATGTACACAAACGGCATCAGAAACGGCAGGGTGACGTGGCGAAACGCCTGCCACGGCGTGCAGCCGTCT
>JASLES010000405.1 GCA_030151005.1 Silvimonas sp. | reverse complement strand
TTGCGCCAGCTGAACCACAACTCGTTCCACGACCCGCGCGTGACCATCATCAATCAGGATGCCGGCCGCTGGCTGGAGCAATCGGATGGCGTGTTCGATGCAGTGATTGTGGATTTTCCCGATCCGTCCAGCTTTGGTCTGGGCAAGCTCTATTCCGTGCCGCTGTACCGGCTGCTGGCACATCACCTCAGCGAAAACGGCTATGCGGTGATTCAGTCCACCTCGCCATTTTTTGCACCACACGCCTATTGGTGTATCGATGCCACGCTGCGCGAAGCCGGTTTCAATACCTGGCCGTATCACCTCTACGTCCCGTCCTTTGGGGAATGGGGTTTTGTCATGGCCAGCAAGCGCCGGGATTTCAAACCCCCGCAGCACTACCGCCTGCCCATGAAATACCTGAATGCGGCCACCACGCAGGAAATGTTCACCTTCCCGCCCGATATGCAGCGCATTCCGGTGGAACCCAACCAGCTTAACAACCAAAGCCTGGTGCGTTATTTCGAACAAGACTGGGACCAGGTGATCCGGTGAGCGGGCTGTCGCGGCGTCGCTTCTTGCTGGGCAGTGCTGCACTGGGGCTGGCGGGGTGCTCGAAACTGGGCTGGGGCGATCTGACCCCCATGGTAGAAATGCCCGGCATGAGCATGGGCCATGCTTTGCGGGATCACCGCACGCTGCCGCCACCTTCGGCCAGTTACAAAACCGGCACGGTGATTCTGGGCAGTGGCATCGCTGGCTTGTCGGCCGGTTGGCAACTGGCCCGGGCCGGCTACAAAGACTTCATCCTGCTGGGCGGCCCGGAACAATACGGCAATGCCGCTGGCGGTGCGTTTGGCGATCTGCGTTACCCCAAAGGTGCGCACTATCTGCCGCTGCCTTCCATGGAATCCACCCACGTGCGCCAGATGCTGCAAGACGCTGGCGTGATCGAGGCCGATGCCCTGGCCGAGCGCCCGCGCTTTGACGAACGCGTGCTGGTGCACGCCCCGGATGAACGCCTGTTTGTCCACGGCCGCTGGGAAGACGGCCTGTTGCCCCAACAGGGCCAAAGCGCGCAGGAACGCGCCCAGCAGGCGCAGTTCTTCAAATACACCGACCAACTCAAGCAAGCGCGCGGGGCGGATGGCAAACGCGTGTTCTGCATCCCGGTCGAGCTTTCCTCCACCGATCCGCAATGGCTGGCGCTAGACCGGCAAAGCTTTGCCAACTGGCTGGATCAGCACGGTTACACCGCCCCCGGCTTGCGCACCTACCTGGATTACTGCTGTCGTGACGACTTTGGTGCACTGGCCAGCCAGATTTCTGCCTGGGCCGGCCTGCATTACTTTGCCGCCCGTGCCGGCCAGGCCGCCAATGCCAGTGAAGGCGCGGTACTGACCTGGCCCGATGGCCTCAACCCCATGGCCCGCCACCTGGCCCAATCCAGCCAGGCCCAGTGGCGAGACGGCATGGCGATACGCGTAGACGAAACCGCGCGTGGCGTACGTGTGCTGTGCGCTGCGCAGAGCGGCGGCCAATGGCGCACATTTACCATCGAGGCCGATCACGCCATTTGCGCCATGCCACTGCACGTGGCGCAGTACGTGGTGCCGCAAATACGTAGCTACGGTTTTGACCCGGCCAGCCACATGCCACCGCATGCCGCCTGGGTGATTTCCAGCTTTTTGATGGATGGCTTCCCGGCGGAAGAAGCCGGCGTGCCGCTGGCGTGGGATAACGTGATCCATGGCGGGCGCGGGCTGGGTTATGTGGTCTCTACCCATCAAGACATCACGTGGGCCCCACCGCCCAAAACCGTATTCACCGCCTACCAGGTCTACAGCGACCGCACCCCGCAAGCAGCGCGGCGGTGGCTGCAACAGGCCACGCCGCAAGACCTGTATGAAGAAGCCGCGTGTGATCTCAAAGTGGTTTACGGCCACCGTCTACGCCAGTGCGCCACCGCGCTGGACATCACCGTGCGCGGCCACGCCATGGCCAGCCCGGTGCCAGGTTTTCTGCATAACGCCGGCCTGAAAGCGCTGCGTGCGGCTGATGGCAAAGTGTTGTTTGCACACAGTGATCTTTCCGGGTTTTCGGTGTTCGAAGAGGCCTCCTGGTGGGGTGTGCGCGCAGCGCAGAAAGTCCTGGGCTAATCCTGTCCCGCCACTAAAGCACTGATCTGGCTCTAGCGGTCAGAGGCCCGTACGCCTGCGATGCAGTTCATACCGCCCGTCCGCATGACAAATACATAATCTGCGAAATCGTATGAGAATGTCAGTCCTAAAACAGTTCCACATAAGTCAACGTCAACGCATTGTCGGTTTCCGGGGTTAACCCCGTCCGTCATTCTCATTGTTTCTCTCTTTTTATTTTTCTCCCCGGAGACAAAATGCGTTTATCCAGCATTGCCAGCCTTGGCCTTGCCGCCAGTCTGTATGCCTGCTTCACTTCTCCCGCCTACGCCGGTGCGCCGCAGGCTACGGTCGATGCCTACGCCAATATGTGCGTGCAAATGGCCAATGATGGCCATATTGGCGACGTCGACTTGAAGGGCAATCCCAAGCTGCAGCCTTACTGCGCCTGCTTTGGCCGCAAGTTTGGCGACCGCGCCGTTACCATCAAAGAACCGCTCAAAACCAAGGCTGAACAGCAGCAAGCGCAAAAAGAAGAAATGGAGATGCGCAATACCTGCCGCGCCCAGCAAGGGCTGCCACCGGTTCCGCCCAAGAAATAACACGGGCCTGTCTATTCATCCGTTCTGCCGAGGTTAAGATGAAATTTTCTGTTTGCGCTGTCATGAGCGCACTCCTGATGAGCCACGCTGTGGCTGCGACTTACGAAGGCACCCAATGTGGTGGCCTGGAAAAACTGGTCAACCAGCCGCAAATCAAGGGCATTGCCCTGCACAAGCTGGTTTGCCTGCAAGGCGATAAAACCAAAGCCACCACCCTGCACCTGCCCATCTATCGCACGCTGGATTTGCACTACGGCACGGGCAAGCCGCTGGCCCACCTGAGAGTGGGTTACGGCGAAAGCGGGGATATGGGTTTCAAGATGCTGGATGGCACCGGCCAGCGTCAGCGCGAAATGCACAACATGCTGAAAACCAATGCGGCGGATGGCAATGCGGACTCAGTAGCGCAACTGAAAGAGTGGGAAGCCCATAACCGTGACGTGGACTGGGGCAACAGTCAGAATGCCTCGGTGATTTTCAGAGATGGCGTGGCGGATGTAACGGGTGTGCTGAAGATTGGCCAGAACCTCTACTTCATGATGAATTTCCCCGCTAGCAGTCTGGACGACGCGGTGAACACCGCGCAGCAGATCTACAGCCGCATCCCGTTTGACCAGATCGCCGCCGGTCGCGGGCTGGCCCCGCTGGGCGTGGTGGGCGCGCTGGATCAGAACGGTGTTCGGCATCCGGGGGATTGACCAAGCGTTCGAAGCAGAGTGTTGAATGAGGTGTCGTTTGCACGCGGGTTTGTAGACCTGACAGTCATATCACCGGCCTGGGCGTTAACCCCTGGCCGGGCTTCACACCGTCTCATGCCAGGCCAGCCCGAGCGGCAACGTGGGCGGGCCGAACACAAAATGCAGTACGCGCCGGCGGCTGGTGCCGGTATTGCGGGATGAAGAGTGCAAGGCCAGCGGCCGCATGATGAGTGCATCGCCAGCATGGGCCACGCAGACGGTCTCGCCCAATGATTTGCGCAGTTCAACGGCGGTAGCCTGATCAATACGGCCGCGCTGGTGCGTGCCGGGGACAAGGCGCAGGGGGCCGTCCGCCTCAAGGCAATCGTCCAGATGCAGGCGCACGCAGACCAACTGCGCCAGTACCCTGGACGGCGGCTGCACAAAAATTGTCCCTTCTTTTTCAGACCAGCCGCCCAGCCAGGGGTGATCGATGCGGCGGGCCACCGGGATGCTCAGGTCCTGGTGTACCGCCACCAGCCAGTTCTTGTGCGCCGTTTTTTCAAACAGCGTGCACTGAACCGCAACATGATCGGTCGGGATGAACTCCGGCAGGTGTTCCCGCAGCAAACGGGCCATGTCGGCGCACCAGGGCGCGCCAAGCATGCTGCGCTCGCCCGCGCCAGGCAATGGCTGGGCCAGTTCGCCCAACGCGTCGCACTGCGTGCGGGTCAGCACATTTTTAATGCATACAAAGCCATCGGCATTGAATTGGGCGACCTGGATGGCAGCTAACAGGTTGTGGTCGGTCAAGCGGTACAGTCCTTGGTGCGTAAAACCGCCCACATGCTGCTGGAATGTGCGCCGGCTGGCAATGCCGCCTGGTGGCTCGCCTGCACCACTAACCACAGACCTGCACCCAGCAACAGCACGCCGATGCCCCGCGCTGCCGCTGTTTGTGGGCTCCAGCGGTCTACCACAATCGCCGCAGTCACCGTCAGCATGACCGTCCAGTCCATCATGCCGCAGACCAGCAGCACCAGCGTCAGATTGGCGCAGCACAGATTGCAGTGCCAGCCATGCCGCAGGCCTTGCCGCCAGGCTGCCGCAGTTGTAGCAACCCGCGCATGGCAGGCTGCCGCGTGGCACCGCACCAGAAGCCGGGCTTTGTAGCGGGTGAACTGCGCCAGACCGGCCAGCAAGGCCATCACCCCACTCAGTATCGGCACCTGACGCGCCAGGGCCGGGTGCTGCATGGTCAGGTCCGCCAGTTGCAGACCCACCAGCCAGATCAGCAGCCCGACCATGGCCCAGACCAGAAAATAGCCGCAACCCGTCACCAGATTTAGCCAGGCCTTGTGCAAGCCGCTGATGCCGGCCAGCGCGCGTTGCTGTTGCCACAAGATGGGCGCCAGCACGGGCAGCATCATGCCGGCCATCATCAGCAACCACATCTGCATGAACGCTGCAGTGGCGCTGGCCCAGCTCTGGCCGGGCATGCGCATCCACATCATGGACATGCTCCAGCCGCCGGGCATGGCCATGCCGCTCATGGCCGCCATGGGGGTAGAGAGTGCTGCTGTGGCCACCCAGCACGCCAGGCAGAGCGCGGTCATCGTGCCAAAAAAGGCGATTCGCCCCGCCAGACCGCCAGCGGGCGGGGCATGGATGGCCCCGCCCGCTGGCGTGCGCTCAGGCTGCAGCGTACTCGTCATGGCGACGCCACCACACGCTGTTTTCATTGCGGCCCAGCGGTGCGCGGTCCAGCCACTGGTACATGCCCCATAAGCCATCCAGACCACGGGCGTAGGCGGAATAGGTGTGATAGATCACGCCGTTTTCCTTGATAAAGGTGCTCACGCCCGGTCGTTCACGGGTAAAGGTGGGGACATCCGTACCGACTCCAGCCGCAATCTGGGCCACCGGGCTCATGCCATCGGGCTGATCCCAGGCTGGCATGGATTTAGACAAGCGCGGCTGACCGGTGGGTTCTTCTCTTTGATAGTTGTATTCAATGCCCAGTTGCTGCTGCTGTTGCTCAGTAAAGGCGGCGTTGTAGTCGTAGTTGAACTCGCCACCGTGCGCCGATGCCCAGGGAAAAGTCCAGCCCATGCGCTTGCGATAGGCCAGCAGCTTGAGCAGGGGCGCGCGGGAGACCGCCGTCAGCGTGATGTCGTGATTGGCCAGATGTACCGCAATGCCGTTAAAGCCATCCGCAATGGATGAACAAGAAGGGCAGCCGGCGGTGTAATCCGGGCCGTACATAAAGTGGTACACCATCAATTGCGTGCGGCCGTCGAACAGGTCAGACAAGGTGGCGTCGCCTTTTTCCGTGACAAAGCGGTAGTCTTTGTCGACGTGCACCCAGGGCAGCGCCTGGCGTTGTTGTGCCAGTTCATCACTGCGATGGGTGTGTTCTTTCTCTGCCGCCAGCAGCTTGAGCCGTGCCGCCAGCCATTCTTCCCGGGTACCGGTTTGATGCGTGGTCATGATCGTTGCTCCTTGGGTAGGTCTTCAATGCGCAGTCGGCTTGCGATGCAGTTGCGCGCAAATGCCGTCTTGCTGTTTGCTAGACTAGGCGCTGATGCCCAGCAGCCAGGAGTGACAAGTGTGGCGGGATTAAGATTGAGATCATGGATTCGCTGATCACGGCCGCAGCGCGCTCGCTGGCCACGGGTGACGCGCTGGGTGCACTCAACCGCGTGGCGCTGCGCGAAGACCCGCCCGCGCTGGCGCTGCGTGGTATTGCCATGGCGCAACTGGGGGACTTGCCACGCGCCCGCCAGTTATTGCGCAAGGCGGTGCAAGGTTTCGGGCCGAAAGAGGCCGTCGCCCGCGCGCGCTGCGTGGTGGCAGAGGCAGAAATTGCGCTGGCCGTGCGGGATCTGACCTGGCCCACCCGCATGCTGGAAGCCGCGCAAGCCACACTGACCGAACAGGGTGACCGCTTCAACGCGGCCCATGCGCAGTTTGTGATTATTCGCCGCCTCTTGTTGCTGGGCCGCCTGCCTGAGGCCGAACGTGCACTGGCCCAGGTGGTGACCCAGACTTTGCCGCCCTCGCTACGTGCGGTGCATGGCCTGATTGAGTCCGGTATTGCCATGCGCCGTCTTAACAGTGCCGCTGCACGAGTGGCACTGGCCAATGCCGCCCAGGCCGCCGCTGAAGCCCGCATTGGCGCGCTGATGACCGAGATCGCCGTCGCCGCCCGGTTGCTGGATGCCCCGGCGGCCCGCTTGCTGGCCCGTGGGCAGGCGCAAACCTTGCGGCTGGACGAGATCGAAGCACTGCAAAAAACACCCGTATTGATCATCGACGCCTGTCGCAACGCGGTGCGTGACGCCACGCATCACATCACCCTGACGACGCGCCCCATTCTGTTTGTGCTGGCACGCACGCTGGCCGAGGCCTGGCCGGGCGACGCCACGCGTGATGAACTGATCGCCCGCGCCTTCCGGATTCGCCATCCGGACGACACGCACCGCGCCCGCTTGCGGGTAGAAATGGGCCGGCTACGCAAATTGCTGCACCCGGCGGCGGGTATTCACGCCACCGGGCGTGGTTTTGCGCTACAGCCGCGCTATACCCAAGAGGTGGTGGTACTGGCGCCAACGGTAGAAGACCCCAACGCCGCCGTGCTGGCGCTGCTGGCAGATGGCGAATCCTGGTCCAGTTCTGCGCTGGCACTGGCCTTGGGCACCAGCCAGCGCTCAGTCCAGCGCGCGCTGGATGCGCTGAGCGAAGCGGGCAAGGTGCAACATTTTGGTCAGGGCCGCGCCCGGCGCTGGCTCAACCCGCCCATGCCCGGATTCGCGACGATCTTGTTACTCCCGGTCCCGCTGGCAGATGGGTCAGGATGAACGGTGTGTAAAACAATCCACACCAGTCAGAAGGAACACCCATGAAACACGCCAAAGCAGAAATCATTGAAGAATACGGCCCGTTTGAAGGCGCGCCCGCCATTCACGGCGTCACCTGGGACGGTCAGCAGGTCTGGTTTGCCAGCGGCAACCAGGTGAATGCGCTGGATCTGGCCAGTGGCACAACGGTGCGCGCGGTGCCGACCCCTGCTGATGCCGGTACGGCGTTTGACGGCCATCACCTCTATCAGATTGCGGAAAAACGCATCCAGAAGATCGACCCGCAGACAGGCCAGGTGCTCCACAGCATTCCGGCGCCGGGTGACGGCGGGGATTCCGGCATGGCATGGGCAGAGGGCTCGCTTTGGGTGGGCGTTTACCGTGATCGAAAAATCCACCAGATTGATCCGGAGACCGGCAAGGTGCTCAAGACCCTGGAAACCAACCGCTTTGTGACTGGCGTGACATGGGTCGATGGCGAATTGTGGCACGGCACCTGGGAAGGCGAGGAAAGCGGGCTGAATCATATTGATGCGCAAACCGGCAAAGTGCTGGAAACGCTGGAGATGCCCACCGGCACGGGCGTGTCTGGCCTGGAATCCAACGGCGTAGACCGGTTTTTTTGTGGCGGCGGCACCAGTGGCAAAATCCGCGTGGTGAAGCGGCCCGGTAGTCACCTCTGATAAAAAAAGGGCGCCTGGTGGCGCCCGTTTTTGTTGCTGCGAATTAATCCAGCCCGCGATCAGAACCCGCCAAAAATGTTGGAGAAGCTCCACAGGCTTTGCGAGATACCGCTGCACTGCCAGTTAGCCGTGGTGCTACCGGCGCAATTGCCGTTGTCACGACCCAAAGACCAGAACGCCAGCCGGCCCATGCCATTTTGTTTGGCAAAGTTCAGCATGGTTTGCGCATCAGTCAGGTTGAACACTTCGGTTGGATCGTCATTCTGGCCGATCATGGCAGTGCCCCCAATCATGGCCCAGTACTGCGCTGTGGTCTTACCCGGCAGTAGAGACTTGATCTGGTTAAACGCCAATTGCAGCGCCGCGTTGGAACGTGCGCCCATCTGACCGGTCGACGCGCCGCCATCGTAGTAGTCCATGGTCATCAGGTTCACCAGATCAATGCGCGCGCCCGCATTCACGGCCGATTGCAGCGCATAAAAGCTGTCAGACGGAATGCCATTGACCGGGTTCACCGCCAGCGTGAAGGACACCGTTAGCGTTTGGCCACGTGCCGCGTAGGTGTCTTGCAGAATCTTCACCGCTGCATTGCGGCGATCCACCACCGTCGGGTCCAGGTTGTTCTGCTGGTCTCCGGCTTCTGAATCCAGATCCAGATGCGTGGTACCCAGCCGATCCAGCTCCGCCTGGTACACCGCCGCCACGGCTGCCGGGGTTGTACATTGACGGGCGATATCCAGCGCATTCCAGCCGCCGGAAGACAGAATCACATTCCCGCCCAATGCTTGCAGGCCCTGGGTTTTGGAGAGGATGGTGCCGCTGTCGATGGGCCATTGGCCTGCACAACCACCGCTGCTGTTGAAGAACGCCAGGGTCAGATACTTCTGACCGGTGGCCTGAGACCAGCCAATGGGATCAAAACTACCGCTGACATCCACATACGGGGCAAAGCGATAGCCGCCGGACGACGGTGTAGGCGCCGGCGTTGGCGTTGGCGTTGGCGTGGGTGTCGGTGTCGGTGTCGGTGTCGGAGTAGGCGTCGGAGTAGGCGTCGGCGTTGGCGTGCTGCCACCGCAACTACCAATCACCGTCCACGGTTGGCCGCTGCCCGCTACGCCGCTGGTGGTCGATGGGTTGTTACCCTGCGTCCAGTATGCGGCCTGATAGTTGACGCCGTTGTAGCTTACCTGCGCACCGGTCGAATACGCCGTGCCGCTGTTCCAGGCCGCATAACAACCGGACGAAGGCGTTGGGGCAGGAGTCGGCGCAGGAGTCGGCGCAGGAGTGGGGGCCGGCGTTGGGGCTGGCGTTGGTGCAGGTGTCGGAGCTGGCGTTGGTGCGGGCGTCGGCGTTCCGCCAGTATCTGCGCCCAGATCAGTCCACAAAGACGCTACGGTCGGGTTCCAGCCGGTGCCGCTGTAATCGGTCTGGCTAACCACCGCTTTGTAATCGTGGCCGTTGTAGAGCACCACGGTACCTGCGGCATAGTACGTATCGGCCTGCCAGGCCGGGTAGGCGGCAAACGCCGCAACAGGCAAAAGCGCCAGCGCCGCGCTGACGGCAAGCCGGCGCGGAAACAGGTTGTTTCTCATGACAAGTCTCCATCCTTGGAAGAATATTTAACCCGCCTGCACGGTCACCACGCCGCGCGAAACCGGTTGGATCGTGACCCGTTGACGATCCTTCCTGCCCCGCATTTGCCCGGCTCTGTTTTGGTTTACCTGGGCAAAATTCAACGCGTGTGCCGCTGATCCTGGCCTGCGTTAACCACCGCAGAGCCTTGATCCTGCAAACGTTTTCACATCCTGATGGCGGACTATGCCGATGTCAACGCGCGGGCCGCAGTTGTGACTGCCGCACCGCACGTGTAATTACCACTGGGCCGCTTCGATCCGGTTACGGCCTTTTTGTTTGGCGAGATACAAGAGTTTGTCTACCGCCTGCACCAGATCAGTGGGTGAACTTGCCTCTGTCGGGACCAGTGTGCCGACGCCCATGCTGACCGTCAGCGTGCTGGTGCCGTCTGACTTTTCGTGCGGGATCTTCTGTTTTTCAATCAGCCGCAAGCAACGCTCGGCCACCTCAAGGGCGCCGTTGGCATCGGTCTCTGGCAGCAAAATCACAAACTCTTCACCGCCAAAGCGCGCGGCCAGATCGCGTGGACCAGCCAGCGCCAGGTTGAGTGTTTGCGCCACATTGGTCAGACTCTTGTCCCCGGCGATATGGCCATACAAGTCATTGAACTGTTTGAAGAAATCGATATCCAGCAAGATCAGGCTCAGCGGCTCGCTACCGCGTGCGGCCGTGCTCCAGGCCACCTCCAGGCTGGAATCAAACCGGCGGCGATTGGCAATGCCGGTCAGGCCATCCTTGAACGACAGCGCTTCTAGTTCCCGTTGCAGGCTGATCAGCTTTTCTTCGGTCTTTTTGCGTTCACTGATATCAAACATGAAGCCGATCAAAGACTCGGCTTCACCGTCCTCGCCGCGTACCACGTGAACCACATCCCGAATCCACACATAACCGTTATCTTTGGTCAGCGCGCGGTAGTCCGCTTCGTGATCGACCCCCAGTTTGGATTGGGAGATACAAAAATTGACCACGTAATCCCGATCTTCCGGGTGAATACGCATGGCCCAGTCTTCGGCCGATACCCAGCTTTCCTGGCTCCAGCCCAGCAGGGGTTCAATTTGCGGGCCAATGTACGCAAACTTCATGGAGGCCCAGTCAATTTTCCAGGGAATGGCCTGGGTGGATTCCAGCAGGGTTTTGTAAACCGCGCCGTCGCTTTGAAGATCTGTCAGATCCGACATCTGTGCTCTCCCTGAGCCCGTTCTGTTTAAAGGGTTAACCGGGCCGGTCAACACGCTTCTGGTTTGGTGTGGACGGTGTCTTTGGCGTTCCAGTACCAGTAAAAAAAGCCACCGTCTTTCTGGAGCAAGGTGTGCGTGACAATGCTGTTTTGTTCGATATCGCCCCAACAGGCGCGCGCAGAATTGCGGTTGTTGTGCAAATCAATGCACCCCAGCGCGGGGTCTGCCGGCTTGGGCGGAATGTATAACGCGCTGCCCTGGGGTACCCACAAGTCAGCCAGGCAGATTTTTGACAACGCCGGCCAGTAGCGCCCCACGGAAATCACCAGCGGAAACTGCGGGTCAGTAGACGCAAACACATGCGGGAAATCATGGTGTTCCAGATCAGTACACACCACGCTTAACAGGGTGTTGCCTGTGTTCTGATAGGGCGACCAATGACCAGCAAACACGCCATATTCGTATTCAATCTGTGACAGCTTCACAATCGGGCTGCTCATCTGGACAGCCTGGCCGGGCTCTACCAGCGTAATGCCAAACGCAGCCGCAACATCTCGGGTGGCCCACATGGGCGCATACACCACGTCTTTACCGACAAACCCAAGCTGGGTTTCCACGCCATAAGGCGGCGTCGGCTTGATCCCCATCACCTCAGACACCACGTACGCGTTGCCGATCGCCACCGCCGGATTGGTGGGCGCTACGTTGAGCACCGTCGCCGCTTGCGGCAACTGATCCTGGCGCATGTACGCGGGCTGACCACCGTTGTTGTAAAAGAACGGCGCATCGACGATATCTACCGCCACTTCTTTTACTTCTTTAATGAAAACGGGCGTGTTGAAAACGGGCTCGGACATGGTGGGTAGCAAGCGTAAGTATTTGATGACAAGCTGATATTCTAGCGATGCGGGCAGCGCTTATGATGACGTTCGCTTGAAATAATCCCGTTTGTATTGCGAATGCGACAACCCGCCGCCCGCACATGGCCAACGCCGTAACGCCAACCGGGTTGTCTGCCGCAGCCAATTGGGTCAGAGTGCCTGTTACACGCTTTTGCGGAGCCCCCTTCATGCTCGACGCGCTAACCCTTAGCACCTATATCGCTGTGGTCATTGCGCTAATGCTGGTGCCCGGACCCGCTGTGTTATTACTGCTGACGCGCACCGCCCAAGGCGGGCAGCGGGTGGGCCTGGCCACGGGCGCGGGCATTGCGCTGGGGGATTTCATTCATACGCTGGTGGCGGCGGCGGGCTTATCCACGCTGTTGATGACCTCTGCAATTGCATTTAGCGCGGTCAAATATATGGGCGCGGCGTATCTGGTTTATCTGGGCGTGCGCGCCCTCAAAGCCCCTGCCCAATCAGAGACCCCGCAAATATCCCCGCCAGATACCAACGCGCACAGGGCTATCACGCCCAAGCTGGCGTTCTGGCAGGCCGTGCCGGCAGAAGTACTTAACCCCAAAACGGCGCTGTTTTTCCTGGCTTTCTTGCCGCAATTTGTACACGCCCAGCGTGGCCACGTCCTGGCTCAGTTTCTGCAGTTGGGACTGGTGTTTGTGGTGCTCTCGCTGGCTTATACCAGCTTGCTGGTGCTGGCCACGCGGCCGCTTGCACGCGTGGTGCGGCGGTTGGGCTGGCTTAAACGCTGGCAAAACCGGTTGGTCGGCAGCTTGTTCCTGGTGCTGGGCATCAAGGTGGCGCTGCAGAAACAATGAACCAACCGGCCAGGTGTCAGGGCGCTCAACGCCCCGGTAGTGCTTCAGGCGCCGTTGTGACCCTGGCGGCGCAGCACCACATGCGTGGCTTTCTCTGTCGGCACGCACTCTACGCATTCATACCCCAGCGCCCGTGCATCAACCCCCTCAAACAAGCGCTCACCACGCCCCAGCAACACCGGGGAGATCGCAATGTGCAGTTCATCAATCAGGCCCGCACGCAGATATTGCTGAATCGTCGCCGGCCCGCCGCCAATGCGCACATCCTTGCCATTGGCTGCTGCACGCGCCCGTTCCAGCGCCTCGTGAATGCCGCCGGTGACAAAGTGGAAGGTCGTGCCGCCTTCCATTTCAATCGGATCACGGGCGTGATGGGTCAGGATAAACGTTGGCACATGGTACGGCGGGTTGTCTCCCCACCAGCCTTTCCAGTTCATGTCCGGCCACTCGCCACGGATGGGCCCGAACATGTTCCGGCCCAGAATCCAGGCCCCCACATTCTTGAACCCCCGTGCCGCGAAATCATCATCGACCCCGGTGGTGCCGCCCTCAGCATCAGAATGCAACTGCTGGAATGTGCGTGTCGTTACCAACCACTGATGCAAACCTGTCCCGCCCACGCCGAGCGGATTGTTGATGTCCTGATCCGGACCCGCCCCGTAACCGTCTAGCGAGATGGTAAAACCCTCAACGCGGACACGTGCCATGTTCAAGTCTCCTTCAATGGGTGTCTGATGCTTTCTGATCTTCTAGCTGACCCGGACAACACGTGGCGTCGCGGGCCACCGCAATCTGGCATAAGCATACTTGAGCCGAGTGTTCATGACAGTTGTCGGATGACACAGAAAATGAAAAATAGCGTCAAGCAGGGCCTTGTATTTTTCACTTTATGCATACAGGCGTTTGCAGTGTCCGGCAACAGAAAATGAAAAATTCCGAGTTTTTTGCTGTAAGACATGAAAAATTCCGACGGGCTGAAAAATGAAAGGCGGGCGACATTAAATCCAACCTTGTGGGACTCCTTTCGATGAGTGCGCGAAAGGTGACAAATACAGGAGTCCCGACCAGCAGGGGGCCGGAAGGCTTGGTTGGAAAGCCTTATTAAGCAGGCAAAAGGTGACAAAAACAGGAGTTCCAGCCATAGGAAGTCTGGTGGGCCAGGCGGGAGGCTCTATTTAGAGTGAGCAAAAGGTGACAAATACCGGAGTTTCGGCCGATAGGTGTCCGGCCGGCTTTGGCGAGAAGCCTTAATTGGTGGGCTAAAGGTGACAAAAACAGGAAGTCGGTTCCTCAGCGGCTGGCTGTTTATCCCTGAGCCAACGCTACTTCACCTGAATCTACGCAATTGGCAATCAGCGTATTGATCGTCATCGGCCCAACCCCGCCCGGCACGGGAGTCCAGGCTGCAACCCGGTTTGCAAGTGGTGCCAGTTCAATATCGCCGATGCCGCCAGGGTGATAACCTGCGTCGACTACCACTGCGCCGTCTTTAATCCATTCCGCCTTGATAAAGGCCGGTTTGCCGACAGCCCCTACCACCACGTCGGCCTGCTTGACCAAAGCCGGCAGGTTTACGGTACGAGAGTGGCAAATGGTAACCGTGCAATCTGCATTGAGTAGCATCATCGCCATCGGTTTGCCCAAGATCGGGCTGCGGCCGACCACTACTGCGTGCTTGCCTGCCAGTTCAATTCCGTATGCAGCTAACAGCCGCATGATTCCGCTTGGCGTGGCGCTGCCATAGGCGGGCTCGCCCATGGCCATCAGCCCAAAGCCGAGACAGGTCACCCCGTCCACATCTTTATGCCGAGCAATTGCGTCAAAACATGCGCGTTCATCGATCTGTGCAGGTACCGGATGCTGTAACAAGATGCCATGAACATCGGGGTTATCGTTTAGCGCGTAGATCTTGGCTAGCAGTTCTTCTGTGGTGGTCGAAGCCGGCAACTCAACCCGCAGCGACGCCATACCAACTCGGGCACAGGCATTACCCTTCATATTCACGTAGGTGGCTGATGCCGGATCATCCCCAACCAGCACGGTTGCCAGAATCGGCGTGCGTCCGCTGGAAGCTGCTTTGATTCTGGCAACGCGCGCGGCCAGCTCAGCTTCGCTTTGCACCGCAATGGCTTTGCCATCCAGGATAATTGCAGTCATCATCAGCCCCATGTAACGAGAGCGCCGATTATTGCATACCCATCTTCTACTTTGGCTAAAGTACAACGACATACCGGGACTAGAATGAGCCGCTTGCTCAAGATTATCTATATCTTTGTGCTTTCCCTGCCGGTTTCGGCCTATTCACTGGCGGAAAACCGGGGGTGCTCGGCAGAGATGGTGCAGAAAGGCGATGAAATTGCTGATGCTTCCAGC
>JASLES010000375.1 GCA_030151005.1 Silvimonas sp. | reverse complement strand
GCCAGCAAGGGCGGGAGCTTTTGTACCAGCAGATTGGCCGAGGCGTGATGCAGGCGGCGGTCTGCCAGGCGCATCAGCATGGCTACACCGGTTGCATTGGTAAACAAGCCGTAGGCCAGCATGGCTGCCAGAAAATGCAGGAGCGAGATGCCATTCTGGGTATAGGTCAGTACATGGCCCGGAGGCAGCACAAGGCTCAGCCCGAGCAGGACCACAGTCAAGCCGATGACGGGTGGTTGCAGACCTTCCAGCGGAAAAACGAGATGACCCAGCAGATAGGTAATCAGAGCCAGCCAGGCGATCATCGACAGCGCTTCCGCCGCGCCAAAATGCAGCGGGGGCTCTGCCAGTGCAGGCCAGAGCGCCAGCCCGTGTATGGCTAGTGCCAGCAACAGCACAGCGTTCTCCGCGCCGGTGTGAATAACCCCGCGTCCAGCCAGCCGGGTGCGGCAAAAATGCCACCCCAAAGTCAGATAAATGAACAAGGCGATGAACGCGAGCCAGGACACGGGTATCAAATCAGTTAGAATTGCGGAATCGTTTAGTCTAACAGAGCCCGCTTGTCCGTCGAGTAGGGTCGGGAATTATTTATGCTGGATAACCTTTCCAACCGTCTCTCTGGCGTCGTCAAGACGCTGCGCGGTCAGGCGCGCCTGACTGAAGTCAACATCCAGGATGCCCTGCGTGAAGTGCGCATGGCGTTGCTGGAGGCCGACGTGGCGCTGCCCGTGGTCAAGCAGTTTATTGCCGACGTCAAAGAGCGTTCGCTCGGCCAGGATGTCATTGGCAGCCTGACCCCGGGCCAGGCCTTTATCGGCGTGGTCTATGAAGAGCTGACCCGTTTGATGGGCGTGCAAAATGACGCGCTCAATCTGGCGGCGGTGCCGCCTGCAGTGGTGTTGATGGCAGGTTTGCAGGGGGCGGGTAAGACAACCACGTCCGGCAAGCTGGCCAAGCGCCTGAAAGAGACGCAAAAGAAAAAAGTGCTGTTGGTTTCGACTGACGTGTATCGCCCGGCGGCGATCGAACAGCTCAAGACGCTGGCAGCTCAGCTTGATGTGGAGTGGTTCCCGTCGGATGTCTCGCAAAAGCCGGTGGATATCGCCAGCGCTGCGCTCGATTACGCCAAAAAGCATTTCCACGACGTGCTGATCGTCGATACGGCAGGTCGTCTTGCCATTGACGACGCCATGATGGCGGAAATCAAAGACTTGCACGCCAGTATCAATCCGGTCGAAACCCTGTTTGTGGTCGATGCCATGCAGGGCCAGGATGCGGTCAATGTGGCGCGCGCTTTCAATGAGACGCTGCCGCTGACCGGGGTGATCCTGACCAAGCTGGATGGTGACTCGCGCGGCGGTGCGGCACTGTCGGTGCGGCAAGTCACTGGCAAGCCGATCAAGTTCATTGGTGTGGGCGAAAAACTGAATGGTCTGGAGCCGTTCTACCCGGACCGGATGGCCAGCCGTGTGCTGGGCATGGGTGACGTGCTGTCACTGATCGAAGACGTACAAAAGAGCGTCGACGAAGCAGAAGCCCTGCAAATGATGAAAAAGGTCAAATCCGGTAAGGGTTTTGACCTGGAAGACTTCAAGACGCAGATCGGCCAGATGAAAAAAATGGGTGGCATGGGCGCTTTGCTCGACAAACTGCCCGGGCAGGTCAGCCAGATGGCCAACAATCAGGTTACCGACAAATCCGTGGCGCGTATCGAGGGCATTATCAATTCGATGACCCCGCTGGAGCGTCGCAAGCCAGAACTGATCAAGGCCAGCCGCAAGCGCCGTATCGCCACTGGCGCGGGCGTTTCGGTGCAGGAAGTCAATCGTCTGCTCAAGCAATTTGAAGAAACGCAGAAGATGATGAAGCAGTTCAGCAAGGGCGGCATGATGAAGCTCATGCGTGGCATGAAGGGCATGCTGCCGGGGATGTAAACGGCAAAATATTTTAAGCGGCCGATCGGCGTCATGCGGCGCCGATCGGCGCTTGAAGTGGTGGCAAAGAGTTCTTCCTGGCACAAGTTCAGCTTTAAAGGCTTGTATTGACTTGTGCTTTTCACATACAATCGCTGGTTTCGCGTAAACCGATTTCAAACTGGGTATCAATCATGGTTGTGATTCGTCTGTCCCGCGGCGGCGCCAAAGACCGTCCGTTCTACAATGTTGTTGTTACTGATTCGCGCAATCGCCGCGATGGCCGCTTCATCGAGCGCGTGGGTTTCTACGACCCGTCCGCTGGCGAAGGTCAGGAACCGACCCGTTTCGCGCTTGATCGCGTGAACTACTGGGTTGGCGTTGGCGCTCAAGTAAGCGACACCGTTGCTCGCCTGCTCAAGGGCTACAAGCCGGCTGCTGCCTAAGCAGTTGACTGTGACCAGCAATAAACCGACTGCCCCGCAAGTCACGCCCACAGCGGTACCGGATGATCTGGTATCCATGGGTTACATCAGCGGGGCTTTTGGTATTCGTGGCGGTGTCAATATCGTTGCGGATACTGAGTCCCCGGATAGCCTGCTCGACTACAAAACGTGGTGGATCGGGCGTGATGGCAACTGGCGTGCATACAAAGTGGCAGAAGCTTCGGTTCAGCCCAAAAAGCTGTCCGTGCGTTTTGTCGGCGTCGATGATCGTGATCAGGCATTTGCCCTCAAGGGCTGTCAGGTGGCGATTCCGCGCAGTGAGATGCCAGAAGCCGGTGAGGACGAGTACTACTGGGCCGATCTTGTCGGCCTGGCTATCGTCAACACCGAAGGCCAGAGTCTGGGCGTGGTCGAAAAGTTGTTCGAGACCGGCGCCAACGACGTGATCGTGGCGCGAGATGGTGATACTGAACGCCTGCTGCCCTTTGTCGGGCATGTCGTGCTGAAGGTGGATCTGGCAGCCCGCGTCATTACAGTGGACTGGGGTCTTGACTACTGAGGTCACACCACAGGCAAACAGCGCGCATATGCATTTCGATGCCATCACGCTGTTTCCTGAAATGTTCGAGGCCATTACGCGCTTTGGGATTACCCAGCGTGCGGTGGAGCAGGGCATTATTGATTTTGTCGGCTGGAACCCTCGGGATTTCACGCATGACAACTATCGCCGTGTCGACGATCGCCCCTACGGTGGTGGTCCTGGCATGGTGATGCTGCCGCAACCGCTGGAAGACGCCATTGATGCGGCCCGACAGCGCCAGGCGCAATTGGGCATTACGCCCAAAGTGGTTTATCTGTCGCCCCAGGGCGCACCGCTCACGCATGAGCGGGTGTTGCAACTGGCGGCGGAGCCCGGCCTGATCCTGTTGTGCGGCCGTTATGAAGGAGTCGACGAGCGTGTTTTGCAGCGCCAGGTTGACCTGGAAATATCGGTTGGCGACTACGTGCTCTCTGGCGGTGAATTGCCCGCCATGGTGCTGATGGATGCAGTAGCAAGACACTTGCCTGGCGTGCTCAATACCGCTGCCAGTGCGGTGGAAGATTCATTCGTGGACGGGTTGCTCGATTGCCCGCATTACACTCGTCCTGAAGAATACCGCGGTATGGCGGTGCCGGAAGTTCTGCTTTCGGGAAATCATGCCAACATACGTCGCTGGCGTCTGAAGCAATCGTTGGGCCGCACCTGGTTGCGTCGTCCTGATTTGTTGCAACAGCGTCCGCTTTCAAAAGAGGAAACTCGTCTTCTGGCCGATTTCAAGGCGGAGCATGCGGCACAAGCCGGCTCCCTCCAGTCCGGAGAGGAAGGAACAAGTTTCGTAAAGGAGTAAGGTCATGAACCTGATTCAAAAGCTCGAACAAGAAGAAATCGCCCGTCTGGGCAAAACCATTCCTGAATTCGCACCGGGCGATACCGTTATCGTTCAAGTGAAGGTTAAGGAAGGTAACCGTGAACGTCTGCAGGCGTTTGAAGGTGTTGTGATCGCCAAGCGTAACCGCGGCCTGAACAGCGCGTTCATCGTGCGCAAGATCTCCGCCGGTACTGGCGTTGAGCGTTCCTTCCAGACCTATTCCCCGCTGGTGGCTTCCGTTGAAGTGAAGCGTCGCGGTGATGTGCGTCGTGCCAAGCTGTACTACCTCCGTGATCGTTCGGGCAAGTCCGCACGTATCAAGGAAAAGCTGCCTGCACGCAAGATCAAGGAAACCGCTGCACAATAAGTTGTGGCGCTTTTCTGAAAACGCGAAGCCTGAGGGCTTCGCGTTTTTTTTCGTCCGCATTCTGCCGCAAGCGGGTAGCATGATGTTTTGCCCCGTTTCCCACGGTCATGTCTGAATCCCCGCGCACTTTCAACGATGACTTCACCGAATACCACTACGACGCCGTGATTGACAGCCCGGTGGGGCGGTTGGGGCTGATTGCGCGCGATGAGGCGCTGGTCCGGATTGACTTCACGCTGCCTGACACGCCATTGCGGGCCCCGCAAAACTCGCTGTTGCTGGAAACAGCCCGTCAACTGGCACTCTGGTTTGCCGATCCGCATTTTGCTTTTGACCTGCCGCTCAAACTGGAGGGCTCAGCACATGAGCGGGCGGTGTGGGAAGAGATTGCCCGGATTCCTTGCGGTGAAACGCGTACCTACGCCGAGATTGCCGCTGCGGTTGGCTCTGTTGCGCGGGCGGTGGGTGGCGCTTGTGGACAAAACCCGGTGCCGCTGGTGATTCCCTGTCATCGCGTGGTCGCGGCCAATGGCGTGGGTGGTTTCAATGCGCATCGTGGCGGGGTGGACTGGGTGCCGATCAAGCGCCGGTTATTGCTCAAAGAAACGCCTGACCTGTTTTCCGACCTCTGAACGCGCATGGCATTAACGGCAAACGAGCAGCAACAAGGCTGGATTGACCAGTTTATCGACCACATCTGGCTGGCCGATGGTCTGGCCCAAAACACGGCGGAAAGTTATCGCCGTGACCTTGTCATCTGGGCCGTCTGGCTTCAGGGCGAAGGCAAGGACATGCGCCAGGCCGAGCGCGCCGATGTGCAGGCTTTTCTGGCTGCACAAGCTCGCGAAACCAAAGCCGCAACGATGGCGCGGCGCATGGCCAGCTTGCGCAAGTTCTATCAGTACTGGATCAACAATGGCCAGCTTGCGCATGACCCGACCTTGACACTCAACACGCCGAAACGGGTGCGTCCGCTCCCCAAAGAATTGTCTGAGGCGCAGGTCGAAGCGTTGCTGGATGCACCGGATATCGACACCGATGCCGGCTTGCGTGACCGTGCCATGCTGGAAGTCATGTATGCCACTGGCCTGCGGGTGTCCGAACTGATCGGGCTCGATAGCTCGGTACTTCATCTGAATGAAGGTTATCTGCAAGTGGTCGGTGGCAAGGGTGGCAAACAGCGGCTGGTGCCCTTGGGTGAAGAAGCGCGCCACTGGCTGCAGCAATACCTGGCCCGGTCACGTCCGTTACTTACCGCAGGCAAGCGTGTGGCACTGATCTTTGTGAACCAGCGTGGCGACCCGCTGACCCGCCAGGGTGCCTGGTTCATCATCAAGGGCTATGCCAGTCAGGCGGGTATTGATGCGTCGCGGTTATCTCCCCACGTTTTGCGTCATGCCTTTGCCACACACCTGTTGAATCATGGTGCTGATCTCAGAATGGTGCAGGTGTTGCTGGGGCACGCCGATATTGCCACCACCCAGATTTACACCCACGTGGCTACTGCCCGTTTACAGGCGTTGCACGCCAAAAATCACCCGCGCGGCTGAAAGGTGAATTTTCGGTAATTTGTGCCAGGCTGAGATATCACTTTTCTCTCATGCAGCCATTTCAACCGGAGATTTTCATGGATTTGAACGCCGATTCGGTCGTGCACTACAAAGATGTGATGATCGGCATCATTACCGCGTTCGGGGTCAAGATCATCGGCGCGATCATTTTCTGGGTAGTCGGCCGCTGGCTGATCAACTTTGCAGTGCGGATGGTGGAGCGCTCGCTGGGTAGCCAGAACCTTGATCCCACCGTGCTGCGGTACGTCGGGTCGATCATTACCGTCACGCTCAATGTGCTGTTGGTGATCGGTATCCTGGGCTATTTCGGGGTGCAGACGACTACCTTTGCCGCTTTGATTGCGGCAGCGGGTGTAGCTATCGGCATGGCGTGGTCCGGTTTGCTGGCCAACTTTGCTGCTGGCGCCTTCATCATTGTGTTGCGTCCGTTCAAGGTGGGTGATTTTGTGACCGTGGCTGGTGTGACTGGCACGATCAAGGAAATTGGCCTGTTTGTTACTGCTGTGAATACCCCGGACAACGTGCTCACCCTGATTGGTAACAACAAGATTTTTGGTGACGTGATCCAGAACTACACCGTGAACGAATTTCGCCGGGTGGATCTGAAAGCCCAACTGGCTGGCTCGACCGATCATGCTGCTGCCATTGCATTGCTGAAACAGAAAATCGGCGCGATTCCCAATGTGCTTGCAGAGCCGCCGGTGGATGTGGAAATCCTGGAGTTCAACCTGGTCGGCCCGGTGCTGGCCATTCGTCCGTACTGCCATAACGACAATTACTGGCAGGTTTATTTTGATACCAACAAGACGATCCGTGAGAGCTTTGGTGAGGCCGGTTTTGCCGCGCCCATGCCAGCGCAAGCCGTGATCGTGCAGCAACAAGCCTGATTGACCACGAGAGGGTGAGTCAGGTGTACAGGCTGGCCGCCGCGCCGGCCTGTACAGGGGAGTTTGCAGGGGCGGCATCAAAAAGAAAAAGACTGCGATGAACCATGCCAGGCGAGGGGCAGGGCATCGCTTTTTCTGTTCCGGTTACGAGCAACTCACCCGGCGCGACGTTTTCGCGCCTCGTGACCGTTCCTGCAAATGCACAATGTGGCTGTCTTCCTCGCGCAAGTGTGAAGGATGAACATGGCCAGTACAGAAGACAATATCGGCAAGGGGCAAGCCGGAATCCATGAAGGGTTGTCGTCCACCCTGGATGATCTGCGCGCGCAGATTGAGCAATACCTGGAAAAAGGGCTGGACCCGGCCGGGCATGAGCGGCTGCTCCACCGCATAGGCCAACTGCACGACACCGGCGCGGGTTGGGTTGCCACCGGCGTGCGGTCTGCTGCCCAGGCGCTGGAGCGCTTGTACCATGAATACCAGAGCAATCCACCCGAAGCCCATGCGGCAGCCCAGCTGCGGCAGGGGGTGGATCATCTGGCGCAGGCGATCGCCCATTTTCTGGCTTCCGGGCTGGAACACCTGACCGGGGCGATGCCCGGCGTGGCCCCGCCACCGGAAAATGTGGTGGTGGTCAGTACCGATCTGGTTTCTGCCGAGTTACTACAAATTGAGCTGACGCTGCAATTGCCAGGTGCTCACGTCACCTTGCAAGCCAATTTGCCCGACCAATCGGTAGATCTGCTGTTTCTGGATCTGGATGACCAGGCTGCACCGTTTGTGGCGCTATCTGATTTCTTGCCCAATGGCGCGCGGGCACCGGCACGGCTGGTTTGTCTATCCAGCCATACGGATATCGCTACCCGCCTTGTAGCGGCGCGGTTCAACGCGCAGGCGTTTGTGCATAAACCGGTCCACCCGGGCGAACTGGCCGAGCTGATCGCCCGGTTGGAGGAAGAACGCAAACACGCCGCTTACCGCATCCTCATTGTTGATGATGAGCCAGATGTGGCGGAGTACTACGCGGAAATCCTGCGTGAGGCCGGCATGGCGGTGGCACTGGCCAATGGTCCGGTGCAAATGTTTGAAAAGATTGCGCAACTTAATCCGGAATTGATTGTGCTTGATCTGTACATGCTGGGCTGGAGCGGCCTGGAAATTGCCAGCGTGTTGCGCCAGCAGCCAGCGTATATGGGTGTTCCGATTGTCTTTCTGTCTTCTGAGCACGCGCAATCCAAACGGCTGGAGGCTATGCAGCGGGGGGCAGATGATTTTCTGGTCAAGCCGATTGAGCCTGCTTACCTGGTCGCCGCTATCCGTACCCGTGCTGCACGTTTTCGCTTGCTGCGTGAACAACACACGCGGGATGCGCTGACTGGTGTCCTTGGGCGCCAGGCCATTTTGCAATTGCTGGATATTGAGGCCGCCCGTTGCAAGCGCAATCAGCAACCCCTGGCGGTGGTTATGCTGGATATCGACCGCATGCAACAAATCAACCAGGCCTTGGGGCATCAAAGCGGTGACCAGTTGCTGCGGGCGTTGTGTGCTTTGCTGCGCCAGCGCTTGCGGGTGAGTGATGGGATCGGGCGCATCAAAGGCGGGTTGTTCTTGCTGGTGTTGCCAGATATTGAACAGAGTGATGCGCTGGGGTTGATCGAGTCACTGCGGTTGCGGTTTGGTCAGACCGTCCTGCCAGGGCACCGGCAGGTTCAGCCGCCGGGCTTCAGCGCCGGGGTCACCATCAAGCGGGTATCTGAGACGATTCCTGCGTTGCTGGAGCGTGCGGAGAATGCGTTGCACCAGGCAAAAACGGCGGGTGGCAACCGCGTCTACAGCCATTTTGAATGAGTGGTGGTTGCTGACGAGACACAAACAATACGCAAACAATAAATGAACAAAAGCCCCGCCGGTTTCCCGTGCGGGGCTTTTTCTTGCGGGCTTGCCAGGCGATCAGGCCGGAACGGCTTGTTCGTCTTCCGCGAGCTTGAGTACAACCTTGTCGTCTTCATCCAGATCAATGGTCACTTCACCGCCGTGCGCCAGCTTGCCGAACAACAGTTCGTCAGCCAGGGCCTTGCGGATGGTGTCCTGAATCAGACGCGCCATCGGGCGGGCACCCATCAGTGGATCAAAGCCTTTTTCTGCCAGCATGTCTTTCAGTGCCGGTGTGAAGTGGGCTTCCACCTTCTTCTCTTGCAGTTGCAGTTCCAGTTGCATCAGGAACTTGTCTACCACCTGCAGGATGATCTCGTGGCTCAGCGGTGCAAACGAAATCGTCGCATCCAGCCGGTTACGGAACTCCGGCGTAAACAGACGCTTGATCTCGACCATTTCATCGCCGGTTTCCTTCTTGGCCGTGAAACCCATGATGGTCTTGTTCATGGCTTCGGCACCGGCATTGGTGGTCATGATCACGATCACGTTGCGGAAATCCGCCTTGCGCCCGTTGTTATCCGTCAGCGTGCCATGGTCCATGACCTGCAGCAGCACGTTAAAGATGTCCGGATGTGCTTTCTCGATTTCATCAAGCAACAGCACGGAGTACGGGTGCTTGGTGACTTGCTCGGTCAGCAAACCGCCTTGCTCAAAACCCACGTATCCCGGTGGAGCACCGATCAAGCGGCTGACCGCATGACGCTCCATATATTCGGACATATCAAAGCGGATCAACTCGACACCCAGCGTATAAGCCAGTTGGCGGGCCACTTCGGTCTTGCCCACACCCGTCGGGCCAGAGAACAAAAAGGCACCGATCGGCTTTTGCGGATTACCAAGGCCGGCACGCGACATCTTGATGGCCGCCGACAGTGCATCAATGGCCGGATCTTGCCCGAACACCACACTCTTCAAATCACGATCCAGCGTCTTCAAGGTGCTCTTGTCGTCGTTGGACACACTCTTGGGCGGAATGCGTGCAATCTTGGCTACGATCTCTTCGATCTCGGGCTTGCCAATGGTCTTCTTCTGCTTGGACTTGGGCAGAATCTTCTGCGCCGCGCCGGCTTCGTCAATGACGTCGATGGCTTTGTCCGGCAGGTGCCGATCATTGATGTACTTGGCTGCCAGTTCTGCCGCTGCAGACAAAGCCGTCGCCGTGTACTTCACGCTGTGGTGTTTCTCGAACTTGTCTTTCAAGCCCTTGAGAATCTCAACGGTTTGCTCGACAGTCGGCTCTACCACATCAATCTTCTGGAAGCGACGCGACAGCGCGTTGTCTTTTTCGAAGATGCCACGGTATTCCGTGTACGTGGTCGCACCAATGCACTTGAGCGTGCCGTTGGAGAGCGCCGGCTTCAACAGATTGGATGCATCCAGCGTGCCGCCCGAAGCCGCGCCCGCCCCGACGAGAGTATGAATCTCGTCTATGAACAGAATGGCGTTACGTTCTTCGGTCAGTTGCTTGATCACCGCCTTGAGGCGTTGCTCAAAATCACCGCGATACTTGGTGCCAGCCAGCAGCGCACCCATGTCGAGTGCATAGACGGTTGCATCTGCCAGAATATCGGGCACTTCGCCTTCGACAATGCGGCGTGCCAGACCTTCAGCAATGGCCGTCTTGCCGACACCCGCTTCACCGACCAGCAGCGGGTTGTTCTTGCGCCGACGGCACAAAATCTGCACCACGCGTTCCAGTTCAGAATCCCGACCAATCAAGGGGTCGATCTTGCCGGCCAATGCTTGCTGATTAAGATTCTGGGTGAAGTTTTCCAGCGCGCCGCCGGGGCTGACTTCGGTGTCATGTTCTTCAGAGCCCTGATCCGAACGCGGAGGTTGCGATGCGTTCGGAGTGCTCTTGGTAATGCCGTGGCTGATGAAGTTGACCACGTCCAGGCGAGTTACCCCTTGCTGATGCAGGAAATAAACGGCGTGGCTGTCCTTCTCGCCAAAAATGGCGACAAGCACATTGGCACCGGTCACTTCTTTCTTGCCCGAAGACTGCACATGCAAAATCGCGCGCTGGATCACGCGTTGAAAACCAATGGTGGGCTGGGTTTCAACTTCACCCGTGCCAGAGACCACCGGCGTATGTTCGGTGACAAAGTCCGACAACTGATGGCGCAATTCGTCCATGTTGGCGCCGCAGGCGCGCAGTACTTCTGCTGCGGATGGGTTGTCGAGCAAGGCGAGCAGGAGGTGTTCCACGGTGATGTACTCGTGGCGCTTTTGTCTCGCCTCCATGAAAGCCATGTGCAGGCTGACTTCTAGTTCCTGGGCGATCATTCGTTTACCTCCATGATGCATTGGAGCGGGTGCTGATGTTGGCGGGCGTGCTCGGTAACCTGCGCCACTTTTGTGGCGGCGATGTCCTTGGGGAACACGCCGCAAATGCCTCGTCCTTCTGTATGGACTTTGAGCATGACTACGGTTGCCTGTTCACGATCCATCGTAAAAAAAGTTTGCAGAACGGCAACCACGAATTCCATAGGGGTGAAATCGTCGTTTAAAAGTACGACGCGGAACATGGAGGGAGGCCCGGCACGGATCTCTTTCTCTACTAATTCCCGCTCTATTTGATGCTGTTGCGTCATAACTATCCAACCGTGTTTCATTTCTCATTTTGGCCCGGAACAGGGCTTTTTCAAGCGTTTCCTGGAAACAACAGTTTGCATCTTCCGGCTTTGGCTTGCTTGACCTCGCAAGTAAATATCGCGTAAAACGAATGCGCGTTTGATGGACAAGTTTCATGCTGTGCCGGTCTAACCCGCTGTACAGGTCTTGACTTCAAACCTCTGGTAATGCGTTAACTGTTAATCTTGGAGAAAGACCTAATATGGCAACCGGTACCGTCAAGTGGTTCAATGATTCCAAAGGCTTTGGCTTTATTACCCCGGACGAAGGCGGCGAGGACATCTTCGCTCACTTCTCCGCGATCAACATGCCAGGTTTCAAGACCCTGAAAGAAGGCCAGCGTGTTTCGTTTGAAGTTGCTCAAGGCCCGAAGGGCAAGCAAGCTGCAAACATCCAGACTGCCTGATCAGGTTCTTGTCTGATCATGAAACCCCGCCTCAGCGCGGGGTTTTCTGTTTTCAGGGCCTCGCAACGGGCTCCGGTGTGGTCTTTCTCCGTACTGCCGTTCCACACTTGTTACTGTAAATGGAGCGGGGGCGGAAAAATACAATAGTCCGCCGAATGTGTTCTCATGCCACACCTTTTGCACAGGCATGAAAAAGCCCCACCTGGGTGGGGCTTTTCTGTGTCATGCTTGACCGAATCAGCGCTTACATGCGCTCGACGATCGCCTTGCCAAAGGCAGAGCAGCTGACTTCTTGCGCGCCGTCCATCAGGCGGGCAAAGTCGTAAGTCACGATCTTGTCCTTGATGGTCTTTTCCATGGCGCTGATGATCAGATCAGCGGCTTCCTTCCAGCCCATGTGGCGCAGCATCATCTCAGCGGACAACAGCAGCGAGCCCGGGTTAACCTTATCCTGGCCGGCGTATTTCGGGGCCGTGCCGTGGGTGGCTTCAAAGCAAGCCACGTTGTCAGACAAGTTGGCGCCCGGTGCAATACCGATACCGCCCACTTCCGCAGCCAGTGCGTCAGAAATGTAATCGCCGTTCAGGTTCAGCGTGGCGATCACGTCATATTCAGCCGGGCGCAGCAGGATCTGTTGCAGGAAGGCGTCAGCAATCACGTCCTTGATCACGATGCCATTCGGCAGTTGTACCCACGGGCCGCCGTCAATCTCGACGCCGCCGAACTCGCTCTTGGCTAGCTCATAACCCCAGGTACGGAACATGCCTTCCGTGAACTTCATGATGTTGCCCTTGTGGACAAGCGTCACGGACTTGCGGTTATTGTCGATGGCGTACTGGATGGCCTTGCGCACCAGACGCTCGGTGCCTTCCTTGCTGACCGGCTTGATGCCGATGCTGGACGATTCCGGGAAGCGGATCTTCTTTACACCCATTTCGGTCTGCAGGAACTCGATGACCTTGCGTGCGCCTTCAGACTGCGCATCCCACTCGATACCGGCGTAGATGTCTTCCGTGTTCTCGCGGAAGATCACCATATCGATCAGTTGCGGTTGCTTGACCGGGGAAGGCACGCCTTCAAAATAACGCACCGGGCGCAGGCACACGTACAGATCCAGTTGCTGGCGCAGGGCCACGTTCAGCGAGCGGATACCGCCGCCAACCGGCGTTGCCAGCGGGCCCTTGATGGACACCACGTACTCTTTGAGCGCTTCCAGCGTTTCCTGCGGCAGGTAAGTGTCGTTGCCGTAGATGCCGGCGGCCTTCTCACCACAGTAGATTTCCATCCAGTGGATCTTGCGGCTGCCGCCGTAGCTCTTGGCCACAGCTGCATCAACCACATCTTTCATCACGGGGGTGATATCGGCGCCGATACCATCACCTTCGATGAACGGGATAATGGGATTATCCGGCGTGGCGAGATTTGCAACGATCTTCGCGCCTTCTTTCGGTACTTGAATGTGGCTCATTAGGTACTTCCCATGCTTAAGATCAGGAAAACGCCGTGGCGTGGCTAACAAAAAACGGCTGCCCGGTGATTTTGCGTGACGCGCGGTACAACCGGCTTGTGTTAGCCACTCTTGGTGGCGTGGGCAAGCTGCGATTATCGCGTGAACGGGGGCGAAAGCCAAGCGCAGTGGCATGTTTGCGCTGTACATCGCGGCAGAAGGTTAGAATGGCAGCATGAACAAACTGATTCTCTTTAACAAACCTTACGGCGTGATTTGTCAGTTCTCGGCCAGCCCCCCGCATGAATGTCTGGCTGATTACATTACCGTCAAAGAGGTGTATGCCGCAGGCCGGCTGGATACCGACTCGGAAGGATTGTTGTTGCTAACCAATGATGGTGCATTGCAGCACAAAATTGCCAATCCCAAACATAAACTGCCCAAAACCTACTGGGCCCAGGTTGAAGGCGAGCCAGATGATGAAGCATTGGCGCCATTGAAAAAAGGCGTGGACCTCGGAGACTTCGTCACCCGGCCCGCCAGCGTGCGCCGCATTGCCGAGCCCGCTGGCCTGTGGCCACGTGTGCCGCCTATTCGCGAGCGCAAAAGCATCGCCACCAGTTGGCTGGAAATCATCATCAGTGAAGGCAAAAACCGCCAGGTGCGACGCATGACCGCCAAAGTGGGTTTTCCAACTTTGCGGCTGATTCGTTATGCAATTGGTGATTACACAATTGAGGATCTGGCGCCGGGCCAATATCGTGAATTGCCTTTGGCGCGCAAATAAAACATGATTGTTTGTTGCGATTTGCCGGCATTGATCAAGAAATAATCCGGCCCAATGCTGGCTAATATCAACTCAATTGCGTTATATGCATATTCTTTTTGCCTTTCCGGCGCTAATTAAAACGCAATACGTGGGCCGGATTGGCAAGTCAATACCACCGGCCAATTACAAAACCGATATATCACTGCCGCATCATTGCGCCAAATAAAAGCCCGCTCGTTTTGCCATGCCCGGACATGGTGCAAACGGGCTGGAATGTCCAACCGCTGACGCAACAGCGCTGTTCGGGTAAAATCTCTTTTTGATTTCAGTGGTTTGCATGATGTTCAAGCCCAATACCACCGTGGCCGCCGTGATCGAACGCGACGGCCGCTTTTTGTTTGTACAGGAGCGCATCCTGGGCGAACTGAAGCTGAACCAGCCGGCTGGCCATCTGGAGCAGCACGAGTCTATTGTGGCGGCTGCCGTGCGCGAAACGCTGGAAGAAACTGCGCACCACTTTGTACCGCAGTGGCTGACCGGTATCTACCAGTGGACCCCGCCCGAACGCCCGCATCTGACGTATCTGCGCTTTGCTTTCACTGGGGATATCACCGGTTTTGAGCCGGCGCGCACGCTGGATGCGCCCATTGTGCAAACTGTGTGGTTGACTCGGGACGAATTGGCCTAACGTAGTGATGAGCATCGCAGTCCGCTGGTGCTGGCCTGCGTGGATGATTACCTTGCCGGCCGCCGCTATCCGCTGGACATCCTGCAAGACTTTGACCGGAAGTAAACATGAAAGACAAGATTGTGGTGGGCCTGTCTGGCGGCGTCGATTCGTCCGTTACGGCGCACCTGTTACAGCAGCAAGGGTATGACGTTGTCGGCGTGTTCATGCAGAACTGGGAAGACGACAACAACGACGAGTACTGCTCGATCAAGGAAGACAGCATGGACGCCATTTCCGTGGCCGACCTGCTGAACATCGACATTGAACTCGTCAACTTTGCCAAAGAATACAAAGACCGGGTGTTCAGCTACTTTCTGGCGGAGTACTCGGCTGGGCGCACGCCTAACCCGGATATCCTGTGTAACAGCGAGATCAAGTTCAAGTGTTTCCTGGATTACGCCATCAAGCTTGGCGGCGTGAAGATGGCTACCGGCCACTACGCCGCGAACCGCGTGCGCCCGGATGGCCGCACTGAGCTGATTCGGGCGGCGGACCAGAGCAAGGATCAGACCTACTTTCTGTACCGCCTGAGCCAGGAGCAGGTCAGCCAGGCGGTGTTTCCGCTGGGGCATTTGCAAAAGACCGAAGTGCGCGTGATTGCAGAACAAATCGCCCTGCCCAACGCCCGGAAAAAAGACAGTACCGGCATCTGTTTTATCGGCGAGCGCCCGTTCCGCGAGTTCCTGAACCGTTATCTACCCAAAGTACCGGGCGCGATGAAAACCCCGGAAGGGCGAGTGGTGGGCGAACATATGGGCCTGATGTACTACACCATTGGCCAGCGCCAGGGTCTGGGCATTGGCGGGGAAGGTCTGCCGTGGTTTGTCGCGGGCAAAGACATGGACAAGAATGAATTGATCGTGGTTCAAGGGCATGATCATCCGCTCTTGCTCAAACATGATTTGATAGCGCTTGATTGCTCCTGGATTCTGGGCGAAACCCCGGCGCCAGGGCGCTATACCGCCAAGACGCGCTACCGCCAGCAAGATGCCGCATGCACGCTGGAAGCCATTGAGGGCGGTGTAAAGCTGATGTTTGATGAGCCGCAATGGGCCATGACGCCCGGCCAGTCCATGGTGCTCTATGACGGTGACGTGTGCATGGGTGGCGGGATTATCCAGTAACGTCGCTCTGGCAACGTGCAGCAAAACAAAAGGCCACCGCGAAGGTGGCCTTTTTCATGGCAGATATCTGAGGCTTATTTGCTGGCCGGTTTGCCAGCCGGGGCCTTGGCTGCCGGTGTACCACCGGTGGCATCAGACACTGCATGTTGCACTTGCTCCCACGGCAGTGGCACATCCACCCCGTTGAGGACGAACTTACCGTTTTCCAGCGATGCCGTCGCAGAAACGGTATCGCCATCGACCCGGATCAGTTTCTGATCGGCCATGCGATCCAGCTGGCCTTCCACAAACTGGCCGGCAAGGTAATCAAGATCTGCTTGCGAAACGCCATTGTCGGCATTGCCGAACATATTGCGTGCCTGCCAGGTCACCACGGTAGAGATCACCTTGCGTGGCACGTTGAAGTCTGCCTTGGCCACCAGTTTGCGCATGAACACGACCGGTTGGTCCAGGTCTTCTGGCTTGAAGCCATGCAGACCCACTTCGCCTGACAGATGGATGCTGCTATCGGGCAGTTTGATATCCAGATGGCGGATGGCCAGATGTGGGTCATGCGTCAGCAGCGGCATGCCCTGGCTCTTGGCCAGTTTGACGAGTTCAGTGGTCAGCTGATCGCGGCTCAGTTGCTGCTTTTGCAGACGATTGAATTCATCACCCAGGCGGGCCAGGGTCGGGCCGTGCAGATGGTTGGCTTCAGCCAGCAATTCGGCCGGGCCGTAAGGCTGATCATTGAGCGTGAGCTTCTCGAGGCGGAACAGCGCGCTGCCGTCGACCAGTTCGCCGTTCTCGGACAGCTTGCCATCGTATGACACGTTCTGCAGCGCGACCTTGAAAGGTGCATCGCCCGGCATGTCCAGATTGAAGTTGTCGATCTTTGCCGTCGATTCACCAATCATCAGGCCGGTTTTGCCGCGCACATGTTCAACCGTAAACGTCAGGCCATTCAGGCTGAAGTTGCCCTTGCCCTTGGCTTCACCAGACAGGCCTGGGGCCTCGGCATTGAGTTTCACACGGTTGAAATCACCACCGTAATCGAGGGTGGCGTTCAGTCCTTGCCATTTGGCTTTGACGCCAGAGATGGCTTCTTCGTAATCGAATGCCGGCACCTTGATGGTAATCACGCCATCATCATTAAAGCTGATGCGGTTTTCGATGTTGATGGGCTTTTGCGTGCCAAAAAACCGGGTCAGGAATTTCTGGGTTTCCGGCGCAAACTCAAACTCGGTTGTGACCACCGCCTTGTAGGGGTGCGGATTACCGCGGGTAAACAACAGCGGCAGTGGGCCGTGCTGGATGTTCTGCGTGTAGGTCACTTCAAACGTCGGCAGCGGCTCGCCTTCCTTTTCCAGGAAGAAACGGTACATCTGCGGGTTGATCTGCAACGTGGTTTTTTCAGAGGACGAGAACCAGCCGCGATGATACTCACGGTTTTTCACGATGAAATAGGGCAGGTTGGACAGCCACTGATTTTGCTTGTCGAGTGTCTCTTGCACAGAGCGGCCAGCTTTCCACGAGCCGCCCACGTAAGCGACGCCCAGCAGCACAACGGTCAGCGTGCTGGCAACCAGTACTTTGCGTTTCACCGGGTAAATCTCCCCTTGTTGCGATCAGTGCCGGCGGCTCGTCGGCCGCCAGCTATGCGAGTATTGCCGAGTCTGTAGCGAAGAGGCTCAGATACGGTTGGCCAGCGCGACTGCAGTACCCAGATAGGTCCACGGGGTCAGCGCTTTGAGCCGGGTTTTTTCGGATTCCGGAATCGCCAGGCCATCGATGAAAACGGCCAGCGCTTCCTTGGTAATGCCGCTCTTGCCGCGCGTCAGTTCCTTGAGTTGCTCGTACGGGTTAGGCACCCCGTAGCGGCGCATCACGGTCTGGATCGGCTCGGCCAGTACTTCCCAGTTATCGTTCAGATCGTCCAGCATGGCCTGACGATCCGCCAGCAGCTTGTTCAGGCCCTTCAGGCAAGAAACATAGCCCAGTTGCGCGTAACCGACACCCACGCCCATGTTACGCAGCACGGTGGAGTCAGTCAGGTCACGCTGCCAGCGCGAAATCGGCAGTTTTTGCGACAGGTGCGTGAGCATGGCGTTGGCCAGGCCCAGGTTACCTTCCGCGTTTTCGAAGTCAATCGGGTTGACCTTATGCGGCATGGTCGAGCTACCGACTTCGTTCTTGTTAACGCGCTGCTTGAAAAAGCCCAGCGAGATATAACCCCAGATGTCCCGGTTCAGGTCGATCAGGATGGTGTTCACGCGGGCGATCGAATCAAACAGTTCGCTCATGTAATCGTGCGGTTCGATCTGGATGGTGTACGGGTTGAACGTCAGACCGAGACTTTCGACGAAGCTGCGGCAGAATTGTTCCCAGTCGATTTCCGGATAGGCTGACAGGTGCGCATTGTAATTGCCTACGGCACCGTTGATCTTGCCCAGTACCTCGATCTTCTCCAGACGGGCCAGTTGGCGTTCCAGACGGTAGGCCACGTTGGCCATTTCTTTACCCATGGTCGTCGGCGTGGCCGGTTGACCGTGGGTGCGGCTCATCATGGCTGCGTCAGCCAGTTCGTGCGCCAGGTCTTTGAGCTTGGCGACAATCTCGCGGATCTTGGGCAGCGAGACGGCATCGCGCGCCGACTTGAGCATCAGCCCGTGCGACAGGTTGTTGATGTCTTCAGACGTGCAGGCAAAGTGAATGAACTCGCTGGCGGCAGAGACTTCATGATTGCCGGACAAACGTTCTTTCAGCCAATACTCCACGGCCTTCACGTCGTGATTGGTCGTGCGCTCGATGGTTTTGACTTCCAGCGCATGCTCTGGCGAGAACTGGCCTACAACCTGATCGAGCTCGGCAATCGTGGCCGCAGAGAACGGCGCGATTTCTGCAATGGCAGCATCTGCAGCCAGCGCTTTCAGCCACGCAATCTCTACCGTGACACGGTGTTTGATCAGCGCGTACTCGCTGAAGTACGGACGCAAGTCGGCCAGTTGCTTTTCATAACGGCCGTCGAGAGGGGAAAGCGCGGTCAGTGCAGAGAGATCCATATTGGTGAGGGCTAGCCAAGCAGTTGAATCGAAGCGCGAAATTTTAACACACCCGCGCGACAAGCTCCTGGCTGCTTACAGGTGGCAGTTTTTGGTGGGCGTAAAAAGCGCCAGAAGCGAGGAGAGGCGAGCAAAGTGTATGGTTTGCAGTTGCAGTTGCAGTTGGGGTTGTTGTTGATTTTGACTTTCCTCCCCCATTAAAGCCAAGCGCCGAGGGCGTGGAGGGAGACCTGAGGCTCCCGACCAACCGAGGGAAGCCCGGAGGGCCGCCCGGCTGGGGTCGCCTTTCTTTGCCTACTTTCTTTGGCGAAGCAAAGAAAGTAGGGTGCTCCCGCCACCGCGGGTATCAAATGCTTTTCAACCCCGCGCCGTCAGGCGCTAACATTGATATTCAGGGTTGTGCGGCCTCGGCGGCCAAAGGCCACCTGTGGTGGCCGGCTGGATTCCCGCCTCCGCGGGAATGACGAGTTGGCGGGACAGAAGTCGCATCCTTCTCCTTGCAAATATTGCCGCTGGATTCCGGCTCAAGGCCGGAATGACGAGCCAATGGAATGGATGAGTACTGCAGTCCTTGCAACAACCATTGCAGCTGGATTCCCGCTTCCGCGGGAATGACGAAGCAAACGGATCAAGCCCGCAGGCAGGGCCTCCTGCAATTCCGGCAATCGACCAAATCTCCTACCGTAAAGCAGCCCGACTGTTGCGCCTGTTGTGCCCGGTACGCCAGCATGGGTGACACGCAGCCCATCAGCGGTTAAAAATGACAACACAAGAAAAGCCCGACGCTGTACTCACAAAAT
>JASLES010000371.1 GCA_030151005.1 Silvimonas sp. | reverse complement strand
GCCAGGCTCGGTACATCGCCACGCTCAATACCCTGCAACAAGAGCTGCAACAACGCGGCACAGAAATGCAAAGCGCGCAGGCGGTGCAAACCAGCCAGACCAACGCCCTGCAATTTACACAGTCGCAAATCACCACGCTTTTGGCCGGGCAAACCGAGCCGCGCTTGCGACAGCAGTGGCAGCAACTAGAGACCCAACGCAGAGAAGCAGAGAATCTGGAACAGCTGGGAAACCGCCGCACCACGCTTCAGTCCGAATCGAAACGCCTGCAAGAGGCGCAAACCCAGCGCGATGCCCAGACGGCCAGCATGAGTGAACAACGCGATGCGTTGCGCGTCCGCTTTTCTGAAGTCAAACAACACGTTGCGGATAAGCAAAAACTGCTGGAGCAGGAACAGCGCATCCAGGATCTGACCGCGCTGCGCGCACAACTGCAGCCCGGTGAAGCTTGTCCGCTTTGCGGTGCTACAGAGCACCCCGCGATTGCCCATTACAACGCACTGGATGTCTCTGCCACACGCCAGGCCTTGACCGACAAACAGGCAGAGCAGGAACAGATTGAGGAACAGGGCCGCAAGCTCTCTACCGACCTGGCCACGCTGGCAGAACGCAGCACCCAAAGTGCGGCTCGCCTCAGCGCCATTGGGGACGAAACCCGGCAAATCGACGCCGACTGGCAACGCAGCGCCAGCCACTTTAATCCGGCCCCGGCCGACACGAGCACCCTGCCCGCGCTGAAAACCGACCTTGCCCAGCAACTGGAACAACTCGGCACCCGGCTCAGCCAGCTTGATGCGCTGAACGTGCGCCTGACCCAAGAGCGCGACGCCCTTGCCCGACAGCAGCAAACCACGCAAACCCTGGCACAACACATTGCCGTGCTGGAACAGCGCGTACTCAACGGCCAGACGCAGATTGCAGATGCCCAGAACGGTTTGAACGCGTTGATGGTCCGCATCGGCAACAGTGAGAACGAGCTTGCCGAACAACTGGCGGGCTACACCGCACCAACGCCGGACGACACCGCAGCATGGCTGGCCGCGCGGGAAGCAGAGTTAGCCCAATGGCAACAGAACGCTGCCCGCCTGCAAACGCTGGAACGCGAACAACTGGCCGTCAGCAATGGCCTGCAATCGGCCGAACAAGAAGCCAGCCAATGGCAACAGCGCTGGGACGCCATGCAACAAAGCGCGCCCGCTGCACTGGCAGACGTTGCAGACCCGCAAGCTGAACTGGCCCACGCGGCCCAACAGTTGTCTGTGGCACGTCAGCGCGCCGACACGCTGGTGGGGCAGATCAACACGCTGACCGCCCAGCAAACAGCGCAAAGCCAGGCGACGGCGCAAGCCGAACAGGACTGGCACAGCGCTTTGGCCAGCAGCCCGTTTGTGCAAGAAAGTGCCTGGCAAAGCGCACTGCTTGATGAACCCACGCACCAGCGCTTACAAGCGCTCAAGCAGCAACTGGACAAAAACCTGACGGAAGCCGCCGCGCTGTACACCAATGCCGCACGCCACCTGGCCCAACTGACCGCCACACCGCAAACCACGCTGAGTCTGGAAGAGCTGGAAAACCAGTGGCAAGCCACACTAGCCCAGATCAAAACACTGGCGCAGCAACAAGGGGAAATCCAGGCCCAGTTACAGGGCGACACCCAGCGCCGCCAGAACCAGCAAGCGCTGTTTGCGCAGATCAGCGCGCAACAAGCGGACTATGACCTCTGGCAGCACCTGAACAGCCTGATTGGTTCGGCGGATGGCGCGCGATACCGGCGCTTTGCCCAAGGCCTGACGCTGGATCATCTGATCCATCTGGCTAACCGGCAACTGGCACGCCTGCATGGGCGTTACCAGCTGGTGCGCAAATCCGGCGGCGAGCTGGAAATGGCCATTATCGACAGCTGGCAAGCCGACGTGGTACGCGACACCCGCACCTTGTCTGGTGGCGAGAGCTTTCTGGTTAGCCTGGCGCTGGCACTGGCGCTCTCTGATCTGGTTAGCCACAAGACCTCAATCGACTCGCTCTTTCTGGATGAAGGCTTTGGCACGCTGGATGGCGAAACGCTGGATATGGCGCTGGATGCGCTCGATAGCCTGAACGCCACCGGCAAAATGATCGGGGTCATCAGTCATGTGGAGGCGCTCAAAGAACGCATCCCGGTGCAGATTCGCGTTGGCAAGGGCCACGGCTTTGGGTATTCCGGGATTGAAACCGGTTCATACCGGCGCTGAGGCAATCAAAAACGGGTTAAAAACCGGTTATATAATCGTTATATCGGTCCTGCCCAGAGGCGCAACATGCCGCACACCAACCCTGCTGCGCCCAACAAACAACTGGCCCCCCACATTTTGCCGACGGCGTGCACCATGATTGGCGTATGCACTACGCTGATTGGCCTCGTCAAAGTGGCAGAAGGGCATATCGGCCCCAGCCAGGTGGATGAATACACCTCGCTGGACATGCTGCTGTTTCTTGCCAGCGCCCTTCTGTCTTATTGCTCTATCCGCCGCGCAGATACATCCCGCCTGGGCGCCAGGCTGGAACACTGGGCAGATCGATGCTTTATCGCCGGCCTGGTTGGTTTGTCTTTGATCGCCCTGTTCTTTGCCTATGAACTGATCTGATAACTGATCCGACCTGCCTCAGGACGCCCTCGTCCGGTAGGGTGTCTGCAGCGCCTTCACCCGCTTTTTCACGCCATTGATCTCATCAAGCAGAGAGGTAAATTGCCGGATCGCCGCTTGCTCATCCGCATCAAGGTCTTTGGGATCAAGGTGATGAATCAGTACCTGCAATACATCGCCCATGCGCCCCAGCTGTTTGCCATAACTGGCCACATCGTCCAGTACCGCCGCTTCAACATCGGGGTTGGATGAATTGCCCAGATTGATATTCACCAGACCAAACTGGCTACCCATGACATGAAAATACGCCGTCCATGGGTTGATTGCCTGCGTCACCGCGCCAGACAGCGGCAGATTGAAAGTTGCCATACAAGTCTCCTGGTTTCTTGTAAAACACCCAAACTGAACCAACATAGCCAGTTACCCTGCTGGCCGTGCCCATTTACCGCCGCTGGCACGCCAGGCGGCAACAGTGCCACCGTGTATCTCTGGTCAACGTCACGCGGGCCGGTTCGTTAATTTGCATTGCCTCACCCATCTACAAAGCGATCGCCATGAAGTCAGTTCTAGCCTGTCTGCCCCTGCTGTTCATCAGCCTTATCTGTCACGCCGCAGACAGCGACGCGCCGGTGATCCGGGCCGGCGACACCTGGCGCTATCAAGATGTGACTGAGGGCGCGGCAGGTCAAACGCAAGGCACCCGGCAGATCACGGTAACCCGCGTCGCAGACGGCCACATCGAATACACCCTGCAACAAGACGGCGCGCCGCAAGCGCGCACCGCCCAAGCCGACTGGAGCCGCGTCCACACCGTCAATGGCCAGGATCGGGTTATTGACCGGCCGTTTCTGTTCCCGCTGGAGCATGGCAAAACCTGGGATCTACACTCCGCCGGGCCAGTGTCAGACAACGGCAAAGTGACAGAAGTGCGAGACGAACAATACGAAGTGGATGGCGTAGAAATGGTGAATGTCGCGGCTGGCCGCTTCAAAACCATTCGGGTTGAAGCGCAAGCGCAATGGACCATTGAACCTGGCCACATACGCAGTCACAGCACCCGCACCCTCTGGTACGCGCCGGACGCCAAACGCTGGGTCAAGGCAGAAGAAACCGTATACGACGCCAACGGCACGCAGCGGCAACATGTGACGGAAGAACTGCAGTCACTGCAAGTAGCACCGTAAACCGACCTACCTTAGATAACAAAAGGCCGCCCCGGTGGGCGGCTTTTTTTTGCAAGTCAGCAACAGATCAGTCTTGTTCCAGCGCCAACACCGGCTGTGCCGTTTCTTCATCCCAACGCAGGGACACCCGCGCAGGCGGCTGGCCCTGTTCTGCCTGCCACTGCAATAAAGCGCGGGACATCTCTGGCAACAATTGCTGATCCAGCAAATGCCCCACCGCGCGCGCCCCCGAATCACCCACCTGGCAACACGCGGCAATGCCTTCACAAACGGCATCATCAAAATCAAAACCGCAGTGATAGTGACGTGACAAGCGCTCGGCCACTTTGTCCAGTTTAAGCCGGGCAATTTGCGCGAGTGTGGCCTGACCCAGCGGACGGTAATAGATCGTCTGGAAACGCGCGAGCAACGCGGGTTGAAAGTGCTCCACC
>JASLES010000308.1 GCA_030151005.1 Silvimonas sp. | reverse complement strand
TTCCTGGTGACGGCAAGCGGCACGTCTTTGTTCGGGATTGGCTCGGCATTCTGGGGTCTTGTTGCGGGCGCACTGGCGATTGCCGTTCTTAATGGCCGGATGCGACGTGCCTAATTACCTGGGCTGGGTGCGTTAAACGGGACAAACAAAAAAGCCGGATTACGCCGGCTTTTTTGTTTGGGGCAAAAACGGATCACGAGGCCACTTTGCTACCACTGAAGGGGTTGCCGGGTGCGGAATCCAGTTTGTCCGCCGACGTCAACAGGGCGTTGATGGCACGCTCAAACAACGGCGTGTTTTCCAGGAAGCGGGCGCGGCCGGCAGCCAGCAGGCGCTTGAACATCTTGACGCTAACTACGGACGGTTTGTCATTGCCTTCAATGGTCAGCACCAGCGTGGTGGACGAGGTACTGACCCAGTCCAGCCGTGCGCGGGCAGGGTGGCCATCCAGGTTCACTTCTACCGTCACGCCGCCCTGCAAGCCCAGATCCACGGCTTTGTCCTGGGCAATTTCTTCTTCGCTGGCCGCTGTTTGGGTTTCGATCGGGGTTGGCGGGAGAGGTTGCTCTTCCGCCTCCAGCATGTGGTCGATCAGATCGAGTTCCACATCCAGCTCGTTGATGGCTTCGGTCACCATATGACGATCAAACACGGGCAGTTGCGGCGTGTCTTCTTGCGGTTCTGGCGCCAGGAAGTTGACGAAGTTCTCGCGCACCATTTCCACCGGCGGAACCGGTGCAGGCACATGGTTGGCAGAGAGCGCCAACCGGTGTGATTCCGCCAGCCAGCTCAGCACTTTTTGCTGTTCCGCGCGCGGCAGACCAGAGTCTTCCAGACCGGAACGCAAAGTGGCCAGAATGCCTGGAATCATGCCCAGCAGTTCTTTGCGTTCACCAGCGCTCACTTTGGGGGCAATGCTCCAGATCAGATCGGGCACCAGCAAACGGTAGCTGAGTGCGCGATCCGGATTCACGCGACCAGCGCGCTCAATGGCGTGAGCCCAGTCATTCACCAGAAACTCTTGCAAAAAGCCGTCCAGCCGGTAGGCAGAGAGCGCGTCGCCCAGCGTGCCGCTGACACGGGCGTATTCCACCGTGTGGTTTTCTGCCGTTTCAATGGCTTCCACCGCTTTGCCGACGGCAGCGCTGGCGTTACGCAATTCTCGGGCGATAAAGGCGTCAAACTCGTCCAGCATGGCGCCAAACAACGCCAGGCCTTCGGTTTTGTCGGCCAGCAGGGTTTCAATGATCTGACGGATTTCAACACTGATGCGCTCACCCGTTGGGTCTAGCGAGCGCAAGCCCAGCGAGATCGAACCGATGCGGTTGACCAGCATGCGCGCCGGGTGGTGCGACTGTGTGAAGAATTGGGGGTCCAGCAGGGCGGTTTTGAGCACCAGGAACTGCAGGCGACCCAATTGCGCGCGCACTTCGGCCGGCACTTCGGTATCGCTCAAGATGAACTCGAACAGCATTGCCACTGTATCGATGATCATCTGTTCGGAATTATCTTTGGCGACGTCCGCCAGGCGCGAGCGCGCTTCCAGAATCAGGTTGCGGATACGGCCGTTGTCCATGATCTGGTCAACGGTAGGCGTAGCCGCGTACTGCAGTTCTTCCACCATGCCGGACAGCGGGGTGTGCTGGTAAGCCATGCCACCACCGCTACTGCTGGTGCCGGCGCCAATATCACCATCGTGATAGGGCAGATGGTCTTCCGTTGCGTAGCCATCGCTGGCTGCTGCACCACGGCCATTGCCGGTGAACAGATTGCGCAAAGCTTCACCCACGCCTTGTGTGGCGCTAAGCCAGCTGCGACGCGATGCGGATGGCGCCGGAGCACCACCCGTGCCCGCCGGAAATTGTCCCGCACCGGCAGCCCCTTGCGCGCCCCAGCCGCCAGGCCACCCGGCTGGCGTGGGCCCGCCGGCCACACCACCAGGCATGCCTGCGCCACCGGGCATACCCATACCACCGGGCATACCCATACCACCGGGCATTCCCATGCCACCGGGCATGCCCATGCCGGGCGCACCGCCAGGCATCATACCGCCAGCCTGGGCATGCGCCTGCATGGCCGCCGGTTCCGGCCCCAAGCCCAGCGCATGCTGCACAAATTGCAGCAACTGATCGCTGCGGTCTGGTTGTGGCATGCCGGGCATACCCGGCATCCCTTGCGGCATACCAGGAAAGCCCTGCTGCATGCCTTGTGGCATGCCACCCGGCATACCTAGCCCCGCAGGGTTAAAAGGCATTTCACCGACAAAATTGCCGTCATGTGCACCGCCGTCCATGTGTTCGGGCGGGTGGGCTGGTAAGGGTTGCTGCTGATTTTGCTGCCACGGCGAGGGCTTGCTGCGACGAATTTTCAGCTGCAGCGTGCTGGCAATACCCTCGCCAGCCAGATGTTCATTCAGGCTTTCATAAATACGAACGACCCACTCGGTCAGGTCTGAGGCCAACTGGTCAATCAGTACGGCCGCTGTTTCCGGTTCCAGGTGCAGTGTTTCTACTGATTGGGTAATACAGCGGGTAAACAGATAGGGTCGGAACGGGTTCTCGCGCTCTTTGATGTCTTCCTGGCCAAACAGTACCGCCATGCGGATATTCAGATCGCGCAGTTGCTGTTCTGCCGCATTGCGATAACGCCGCATGATCTTGTCCATGCGCATTTCTTCGTCTTGCGCAGAGGTATCAATCAGGCTGAGGGTGGTCTGGGTGAAGGCGTCGGCAAAAGACGGGCGGAAAGTGCTGTAGGCAGTCTGAAAAGCGCGGTTCAGCAAACCTTCCATTTTCTGGTTCATTTGCAGGCGCAGTTCTGCCTCACGCTTGAACAAGGCAGTGCGGGCATCAAAGCGGGTAAAACGGTCGGCTGCAGTGGCGGCAACGTCGGCCAGCTCGTTGAGTCGTTGCATCGACACCGGCGTTAGCGCATCAACAGCCTCGGCAAAGGCCTTGAGAAATTCCTTGCGGGTTTGCGCCAGTACTGCGTTCCGGTCCATCTTCTCGGTATGCCCTTCGCCAAAGGCGTCAGTGGTTGGTCTTGTTAGTACCAAGTATTGTAAGCAAATGCCATTTATTGCGCGACTTATTAGTTGTTGCCGGCAAAAGTGTATGCCGCTCGCGACACCGTTTATCCCTATGAATCCCACCACTTAACCCCTGACAGCGTGCCCGGTTGACCAGGGTCAGGGATTTTGCCTACGACAACTGACGCAAAAGGTATAGCAAGGTGACAGTTTGGGGTTGTCAGTTTCAGGCTGACCAGCCAGAGGAAGTGCGTGGCGTGGCCACCGACAGCGTATAGAAGATTGATATGCCAGCGCATGCCTTTGCGCTGGATACAACCGCGTCAAAATCCGCGCAACGGCAGCGGCGATTCATCCATCAGGGCAACTTGTTCGCGCAGTTCCAGCACGCGGTCTTGCCAGTAACGTTGGGTGTTGAACCAGGGGAACGCAGCCGGGAAGGCTGGATCGTCCCAGCGTTGCGCCAGCCAGGCGCTGTAATGCAGCAGGCGCAAGGTGCGCAGCGCTTCAACCAGATGCAGTTCGCGGGTGTTGAAGTCGGCAAAGGATTCATAGCCTTCCATGATGGCGGACAATTGCACGGTCATGTCGTGGCGCTCGCCCGAGAGCATCATCCACAAGTCCTGAATGGCCGGGCCGCTGCGGCAATCGTCGAAGTCGACAAAATGCGGGCCATCGTCAGTCCAGAGGATGTTGCCGGCGTGGCAATCCCCATGCAGGCGGATGCTGGCGGTATCGCCGGCGCGCTCATAGCAACGCTGGACCCCATCCAGCGCCTGGGCGCTGACGCTCTCCCACGCTTCGCACAGATCGGCCGGAATAAACCCGTTGTCCAGCAAAAAGCGTCGCGGTGCGATGCCAAAGGTCTCCGGGTTGATGGCCGGGCGCAACTGGAACGGAGTGAGTGCGCCAAGACTGTGAATGCGGCCCATAAAGCGGCCCAGCCATTCCAGCGTATCCAGGTCATCCAGTTCCGGTGCGCGGCCGCCGCGGCGGGTAAACAGGGCAAAACGATAGCCCTCAAACGTATGCAGGGTGGTGCCATTGAGGGTGAGCGGGGGTACAACCGGGATTTCTGCCTCGGCCAGTTCTGCGCTGAAGGCGTGTTCCTCGGCAATGGCGGCGTCGCTCCAGCGGGCAGGGCGGTAAAACTTGGCGACAATGGGGGCGGCATCTTCAATGCCGATCTGGTACACGCGGTTCTCGTAGCTGTTAAGTGCCAGCAGGCGGCCATCGGTGCGCAAGCCGGTGGCGTCTATGGCATTGAGAACACAATCAGGCGTGAGCCCGGCAAACGGGGGAGTAACAAGGGTCTCGGTCATGGCTCACATGATGCCAGTGCGCTGCTTTTGCCGCGAGCAACTTGCGGCAGAAGGCGGTTTCGCGTCATGCTGTTTGCGTAATCCGATGCGGATCAAGCTGTGGCAGCAAAAAAAACGGCATGATCGAGAAACTCCGAACCACCACACAGACCAGAGCCATGACCAAAAGCATTATTTCAGATATGGACGGCGTGATTTACCGGGGCAAAGCCTTGATCCCTGGCGCCAACGAATTCGTACAGCGTTTACTCAAGGACAACGTGCCGTTTTTGTTCCTGACCAATAACGCGGAACAAACCCCGCTGGACTTGAAACTGAAGCTGGAACATCTGGGCATCAACGGTCTGACTGAAGACAATTTCATTACCAGCGCCATGGCTACGGCCATGTTTCTGAAAAACCAGAAACAAAACGCCACGGTGTACGTGGTGGGCGGCGGTGGTCTGATCAACGAGTTGTATAACGTGGGGTTTTCGATTTCTGAATCAAACCCGGATTACGTGGTGGTGGGCAAGACCACCAGCTTGTCCTACGAACAACTCAAGAAAGCCGTGCGGCTGATTGATGGCGGCGCCAAATTCATCGGCACCAATCCAGACATGATTGACCCGGTGGAAGGTGGCAACGAACCCGCTGCCGGCACCATTCTGGCCGCCATTGCCGCTGCCACGGGCAAAACGCCCTACATTGTGGGCAAACCCAATGCGCTGATGATGACGCTGGCGACGCGCAAACTGGGCGTGCATCCGGATGACGCCGTGATGATTGGTGACCGCATGGATACCGATATCGTGGGCGGCATGGAGGCCGGCATGACCACCGCACTGGTGCTGTCAGGCGTGAGTACCAAAGAGTCCATCAAGGCGTTTCCGTACAAGCCGGACCACATCTTCAACAATGTCGGTGAGATTGATCCGGCCGCGTTGTAATGGTTTGAGGTGGTTTGCACAGACAAAAAAGCCCGATCGTTTGATCGGGCTTTTTTGCGCACCGTAGTTACTGAGGTTCACCACCTGCAAGCGCGGGGCAGACCGCTCCTGGTGTTTATCCGTGCAGCAACAAAAAGCCGGTCGGAATCTGTTCAGCGAGAGGCAAATGGCGAGTGCATGGCTTGCTGCAATCGTGGTAAAACGCCTGAACGACAACAGTCGGCCGGTTTTTTGCCCCTGCTGTTGCCTCGTACCAAGACCCGTATCGACAAGGAACTTTCGCGCACCGTGCGTTTGCAGACCGTACCCGGTCTGCAAAATACGGGGCGCAGGGACACACCATGACCCAATGGATTGACGTAAGAAGTGACACCGTAACCCATCCCACAGAGGCCATGCGTGCCGCCATGGCCAGCGCGCCAGTGGGGGATGATGTGTATGGCGATGACCCCACCGTGGCCGCGCTGGAACAACGTGCTGCAGAAGTACTGGGCAAAGACGCCGCACTGTTTGTGCCCACCGGCACCTTTGGCAACCAGCTGGCGCTGTTCACCCACTGTGATCAGGGCGATGAGGTGATTGCCGGTGAAGACAGCCACATTGTCTGGCATGAGGTTGGCGCGGCCTCGGTCATTGCCGGCGTTAATCTGCGCCCCATTCCTGCACCGCGCGGGGTTTTGGCGCCAGAAGAAATCCGTCGCCGTATTCGGCCGGCCGGAGATATTCACCTGCCGCGCACCCGCTTGCTGTGCCTGGAAAACGCTTACTCGGGCGGCCAGGTGGTGTCGGTTGCGGATAGTGCGGCCGCATGGGATGTCGCGCAACACGCTGGTCTTAAGGTTCACCTGGATGGCGCCCGGCTGTTCAATGCCGCCGCTGCACTGGACGTCCCCGCACGGGATATCGCCCGTTTTGCAGACAGCGTGATGTTCTGTCTGTCCAAAGGCCTGGCTGCACCGGTGGGTTCCATGCTGGTTGGCGAGGCCGGGTTTATCGAGATCGCTCGCAAGAAGCGCAAGTTGATGGGGGGCGGTTTGCGTCAGGCTGGCGTGCTGGCTGCACCTGGCTTGATTGCGCTGAACGAGATGTCGCAACGCCTGGGTGAAGATCACGCCAATGCGCGTTTGCTGGCGCAGCATCTGGGCGATATCCGCGGGATCGAGATCAATGAAGATGCGCTGGATATCAACATGGTCTGGTTCCGGCTGACCGCGCCGGTGGACGTCGATACCTTGATGGCTGGCTTGCTGGCGCGTGGCATCAAGGCCAATCCGCCGGAACAAGGCCTGATGCGGCTGGTCACACATTGGCAAGTCGGCAAAACCGAGGTCACCCGGATTGCCGATGCCTTTGAGGCTTTGCTGGCTGCCTGACCCGCCTGCGCCGACAGTCCGCCCGTCCTTGGGGAGTGCCAGCGCAACATGCTGTACTGAAGCAGGCCGCCGCAATGCCCTTTGCTGGCGGCCATCTCCCCGCTTCAGGAGCACCGCATGGAAGAAGACCTGTCCGCCGATCGCAATGCCTTTGGACAACTGGCGCCGCTGCAATCCGCCCTGCGCCACGCCGGCCTGCCGCCCTTGTGGGCGCGTAGTGATCTGGCGGTCGCGTTGCTGGCCGAGGGCGGCTCGCTGACCCATATGGTTTCCCGGCTTGCGACCGTCTTTGGCGGCAACAGCGTAGATGGGGCGATCTACCATCTTTCTGCGCACGACACCGCGTTACACCGTTTTGCTGCGCTGCTTCACAAACAGCGTGAAGGCCAACTGTCTACCGCTGAGTCACACGAACTGGAAGAATGCCGCCGCATGGTCGACGATGAATCCAGCGCGGGCGGATGAATGACCAAGCCATCCGCCCTCACCACGACACAGCTTCACCCGGTTTTTTGCCAAGGAGTACAGTGATGAGTACGACACTGCTAGACCTGGATAAAGTCCGCAACCAGCTTGATGCCTGGGAAATCGAAATCAATCAGGAACTGCGCGACCCGCCCACCGATGAATTCCAGCACGAAATGCGCACACGCCACGGCCCGCAGATCAAGGCCTGGATCAAGGAACTGGAACACGAGCGGGACCATCTGCAAACCAAAGAAAGCAAGACCAATGGCCACGCCAACGGGCGTTCAGAAGATGACCTCACGCCGCCTCGTTTGCGGCATGCGTCAGACGCAGAAACCGTAGCGCGTATCTACTCCACGATGGGTTATCTGCGCAGCGAGATTGGTCCGGGCTAACGGCGTACCCGGTACCGCCTCAAAAAAATGGCCGCGATTGCGGCCATTTTTGTGCGGATACGCCAGCGTATCCTGCCAGTGCTTCAATCTCTTTCAGGCCACCGGCCAGCCCACGCGCCGCAACGCTTTGCCCATCAGCCAGGCCGGGCCAATCAGCAGATACGCCAGATCAGTAAAGAATGAGGGGCGGCGCCCTTCAATGGCGTGCCCGACAAATTGCCCAATCCATGCCAGGACAAACAACGCCAGTGCTAGCACAAACGCGCCTTGCGTACCCAGTGCCGCCACGGCTGCGCGTGCCAGCAGGGCGTTCAGTGCCAGCCATAACAACATGGCAAAACCCAGCCGGCTGGCCAGTTGGGTGTAAAAACCCAAAGCCGCCGCAGCCGCCAGCAGTGCCCAGAATCCACCGATCCCGGTGGGCGAGGGGATCAACCACAGCCACAACATCACGCACCACAAAATCACCGGTACACAAATCCAGTGAATGGTCTGGTTGGTGGGGTTGCGATGATCACTACTGTAGGCGTTGAACCATTGGCTGGCCGTGCGCATAAGACGGTTGTCCTGATTTTGCGGGAGATCACAAAGAGTTTAGGCAGGGCAGCAGGCCCTGCCTATGCGCAGTGCAGCACAGCGTTGTTTGAAACGACTAACGCGCGTATCCGGTGTTTGAACGCTCAGAACAGGACGAAGAAACCGTCCAGGAAATACAGCACACCGACCAGACCAATGGGTAGCGCAGTGAGCCACAGCGCCTTGCGCTTGAACAAGCCGGCAATGGACGACACCAGGATAGCCACTTGCAGGAAAATCACGGCCAGACCAAACGGCTTGCCGTGGCGCTGGGCGTCGTCCCGCTGGGCTTCCAGCGCACGGGCGGAAGACTGGATATTGTCTTTTTCCTCGCTGTACTGTTTGACCTTGGCGTCGTAGTCCGCAATGCGGGCGGCGTAGGCGGCCGCCGCTTTGCTGTCGGCGGGCAGGGTGTCGTGTTGCAGCACCAGGTTATCGCGCTGCAACTGATACAGATTAAGTTTGACGCCCTTGGCCTGATAGTAGGCCCACTGGTCAGAGGCTTGCGCCTGGCTGATCACGCTGCGGGTGGAGTAACCGCCACCCTTGAAGGTGGAAAGGGTGGCGCAGACCGCCAGAATCACCGTGGTCAGGGCCAGGTAGTTCAGCCACGGGTCTTTCTTTTCTTCGCTCATGCTCGGATCTCGATCGAATCTGTGTTCGTTTGGGTTGAACGGGGGATGTTTCGGGGCAGATTCTGGCGAGCGCGGGGGACTCTGACTGTAACGAGGTGTTGCGGTTGTGGCGCAAATGACAAAGGG
>JASLES010000211.1 GCA_030151005.1 Silvimonas sp. | reverse complement strand
TGCGATTTTCCCGATCCTGGCTGGCGTAAAGTCAACGCTGAGCGAGAGTGCGGTTGGCGTGTTTGGTGGCGGCTTTGCCAACTGGCATACCATCTCCACCGCCATTTATGCCTTGCAGGCGCTGTTTGGTCTCTTGTACGTCTGGCACCTGGATGGCAAATAAGCGTGGTGCCCGAAAGTGGCATGCTGGCTGACGCTGGTAAAACAAAAGGCCCGCATTGATCGCGGGCCTTTGTGCTGGCGGGGACGTTATTTACTTGCCGGCCTTTTTCGCCTTGGGCAGTTCGATGCGTGAACGTTCTGCATCTCCCTGGCGATAGATAATCAACAATTTGCCCAGGTGTTGTACCGGTTGGGCAGAGAGTTCGGCGCAGATTTGTTCCAGATACTGGATGCGTGCTTCGCGATCGTCGCCCAGAACACGAATCTTGATGAGCTCATGCGCATCCAGGTTCACGGCAATTTCACGGATCACGGCATCGGTCAGGCCGTTGTTGCCGATCATCACGACCGGATTAAGATGATGGGCAAGGCCGCGCAGGTGACGGCGCTGATCCGCAGTAAGTTCCATATTTTTGACTTTAATACCTTGAATAAACAGGCGATTGTACCGGATGGCACGCTCTAAAACCAGCAACGCGTGGTTGCAGGAACATGTGAACGATCATTATGTTCATATGGCACAAAAAGATGGCTATCGCGCGCGCGCAGCATACAAGTTGCTGGAAATAAACGAAAAAGACCAGCTGATCAAGCCTGGTATGTGGGTGGCTGACCTCGGCGCCGCACCCGGTAGCTGGTCGCAAGTGGCGGCAAAACTGGTCGGCGAAAAGGGGCGGGTGTTTGCGCTGGATATCCTGGAAATGCCATTTATTGCGGGTGTGGATTTCATTCAGGGCGATTTTCGCGAAGAATCCGTACTGAAAACCTACACAGATTTACTCGAAGGGCGTGAAGTAGACCTTGTGATTTGCGATATGGCGCCCAATATCACTGGGAATGCCGTCACGGATCAGGCCCGTTCCATGTACTTGTGTGAACTGGCTCTGGAATTTGCTCAAAATCATTTGAAACCTGGCGGCCATTTCCTGGTCAAGGTATTCCAGGGTTATGGCTATAACGAATACATGACGGCCATGCGTGACACTTTTGCCACAGTGACCACGCGCAAACCGAAAGCTTCGCGCGACCGTAGCGCGGAAATGTATCTGCTTGGCAAGCAAAAAAAGGTTTGAGCAGTTAGAATTGACGCTGTGCATCAAGCATTTATGCAGCGGGAGCAAGATATGCGCACTTGTGTTGACCCCGTTGTACTACCCGGTTAAAGGGCTTGGGAAATGAATAATCTCGGTAAGAACATCGCCATCTGGCTGATTATCGGTCTGGTTCTGATGACGGTATTCAATCAGTTCACCAAACGCCAGGACACGGTCGGCCAGGTGCCGTACTCGCAATTCATGGCGAATGTTGAAGCGGACCGCGTTGCCTCGGTGGAAATCGAAGGCAACATGCTGCGTGGCCAGTGGCTGCGCGGCAAACTGAACGACGGTTCCGCCTTCTCTACCTACGCGCCATTTGACTTCCGCCTGGTCGATACCCTGATCAAGCACAACGTCAAATTCTCGGCCAAGGCGGAAGAAGAACAGGGTTTCCTGACCCAGTTGTTCATTTCCTGGTTCCCGATGCTGCTCTTGATTGGCGTGTGGGTCTTCTTCATGCGACAGATGCAGGGCGGTGGCAAAGGCGGGGCCTTCAGTTTTGGCAAATCCCGCGCCCGCATGCTGGATGAATCCAACAACTCGGTGACGTTTGCAGACGTGGCCGGTTGCGATGAAGCCAAAGAAGAAGTCGCCGAAATCGTCGACTACCTGCGTGATCCGACCAAATATCAGAGCCTCGGTGGCCGTATGCCGCGCGGTATCCTGATGGTGGGTTCGCCGGGTACCGGTAAGACCTTGCTGGCCAAGGCCATCGCCGGTGAAGCCAAGGTGCCGTTCTTCTCGATCTCCGGTTCGGACTTCGTGGAAATGTTTGTCGGTGTCGGTGCAGCCCGTGTGCGCGACATGTTCGAGAACGCCAAGAAGAATGCACCGTGCATTATCTTCATCGATGAAATCGACGCCGTCGGCCGCCAACGTGGCGCCGGCATGGGCGGTGGCAACGATGAACGCGAACAGACCCTCAACCAGATGCTGGTTGAGATGGATGGCTTTGAAGGCAACTCTGGCGTGATCGTCATTGCTGCTACTAACCGTCCGGATGTGCTGGACCCCGCGCTGCTGCGTCCGGGCCGGTTCGACCGTCAGGTTGTGGTCTCGCTGCCCGATATCCGTGGCCGTGAGCAAATCCTGGGCGTGCATATGCGCAAGGTGCCGATCTCCAATGATGTGGAGCCGAGCATTCTGGCTCGCGGTACGCCGGGTTTCTCGGGTGCTGACCTGGCTAACCTTGTGAATGAGGCCGCCCTGTTTGCCGCTCGCCGTAACAAGCGTCTCGTTGACATGGAAGACTTCGAGTCCGCCAAGGACAAGATCATGATGGGTGCAGAGCGCCGTACCATGGTCATGTCGGAAGATGAAAAGCGCAACACTGCCTATCACGAATCTGGCCACGCAGTGGTCGCCAAGTTGCTGCCCAAGTCTGACCCGGTTCACAAGGTCACCATCATTCCGCGTGGCCGTGCCTTGGGCGTGACCATGCAATTGCCGGAAGAAGACCGTTACGCTTATGACCGCCAATATCTGCTGAACCGTATCGCCATCCTGTTTGGCGGCCGTATTGCAGAAGAAGTGTTCATGAACCAGATGACAACCGGGGCCTCCAACGACTTTGAGCGTGCCACACAAATGGCGCGTGACATGGTGACCCGTTACGGTATGAGCGATAAGCTCGGCCCGATGGTCTACGGCGAGAACGAAGGTGAAGTGTTCCTGGGTCGCTCCGTGACTACACACAAGAGTGTGTCCGAGAGCACCATGCAGCAGGTCGATGCGGAAATCCGCCGCATTATCGACGAGCAATACGCCCTGGCGCGTAATCTGCTGGAAACCAACCGTGACAAGGTCGAAGCCATGACCAAAGCGCTGCTGGACTGGGAAACCATCGATATCGACCAGATCAACGACATCATGGATGGCCGTGATCCGCGTCCGCCCAAGACGCCGCCGTCCAAGCCAGCGTCGCCCTCCGGTGATCGTCCTAGTGGGGATGCCCCAGCGGCCACAACCACCCCGGCCACCGAAGCCTGATTAAAGTAACGCCACAACAAGGCGGCCATGTGAGTGGCCG
>JASLES010000202.1 GCA_030151005.1 Silvimonas sp. | reverse complement strand
ACTGGCTCCAAGTACACCATCCTGCATGAGTTCATCCTGAACGCCAAAGACATCGTCAACGGCAAGAAACAACCCAAAGAACTGGGCGTGAAGGCCGTCGACAAGTACACCCTGGAAGTCAAAACTACAGACGTAGTACCGTTCTTCCCGGGTCTGGCCGCCATGGGCAATATGGCACCGCTGAAGAAAGACGCTATCGAAAAGAACGGCAAAGACTGGGTCAAGCCGGGCAAGATGGTCTCTAACGGCGCTTATATGCTGTCTGAATGGGTGCCGAACAACCGCGTTGTGCTGGTCAAGAACCCCAATTACTGGAACGCCAAGTCTGTTGTGGTCACCAAGGTCACCTACAACCCGACTGAGAGCGACGACACCGCACTCAAGATGTACAAGTCTGGCGAAGTGGACTGGACGGATGAAATCCCGACCGGCATTTACGCCTCGCTCAAATCGCAATTCGGCAACGAACTGCGCAACACGCCGTGGCTGGGCGTGTACTACTTCAACCTGAACAACAAGCTGCCGGAATTCCAGGACAAGCGTGTGCGCCAGGCCCTGTCCATGGTGATCGACCGCGATATCCTGACCCAGAAAGTGACCGGCAACGGCGAAACCCCGGCCTACAGCCTGTTCGTGAAGGGCACCATCGCCGGCACCCCCACCACTTACGCCTGGGCCAAAGAGCCAATGGCGCAACGCGTGGCCGAAGCCAAAAAGCTGTTGTCTGACGCCGGTTACGGCCCAGGCAAGAAGCCGCTGAACCTGAAGATCACCTACAACACCAATGAGATGCACAAGAAGATTTCGCTCTTTTTGGCATCGGAATGGAAAACCAAACTGGGCCTGGCCACCAGCATGGAAAACCAGGAATTCAAGGTGTTCGTGAAAACCCGTCATGACGGCGCCTACCAACTGGCCCGCAATGCCTGGATTGCCGACTACAACGATGCCACCACCTTCCTGGATCTGGTGCGTTGCGGTAGCGCCCAGAACGACACCTTCTATTGCAGCAAGACGGTGGACGGTCTGATTGCCGAAGGCAATCAGCAAACCGACAATGCCAAGCGTAGCGCCGCTTATGGCAAGGCGATGGAAACGGCGATGGAAGACTACGCCGTCATCCCGATGTTCCAGTATTCCAAGGCGCGCCTCGTGAAGTCTTATGTCGGTGGTTACACCAACACCAACTATCTTGACGACTACCTGACCCAGGATTTCTACATCATCAAGCACTAACCGGCTCATTCGTCAAAAACGGCGGTCGTGATGGCGCAATACGGTGTTTCCCGTTTTTGCCCACCAGTCACGGCCGCACACCTGACGCTTGATTCTCTGGAATAATGGCGCGGCCCTGATGGGCGCGCCTTTTTGTCGTTCGGTTGGGTAGAAAACCAAATGTGGTCATATATATTCCGGCGCGTGTTGTGGGCGATCCCCACAATTCTGGCCGTCGTCACGCTTTGCTATGTGATGCTCCACCTCACCCCCGGTGGCCCGTTTGATAGCGAGCGTCAGGTTTCTCCGGCGGTGCTGGCCAATTTGCAGGCCAAGTACCACCTGGATCAGCCTTTGTGGAAACAGTACGTCTATTACCTGAAAGATCTGCTGCACGGTGATCTGGGTGCCTCTTTCCGCTATGCGGACTGGAGCGTCAACGCACTGGTGGCGCAGGCTTTGCCTGTTTCGCTATCCATTGGCGGCACATCCATGATCATTGCGCTGATCGTCGGCGTGGGCTTGGGCATTGCTGCCGCGCTGCGCCAGAACAGCATGGTCGACTATGTAGTGATGTTTTTAGGCAACATCGGCAACACGGTACCGTCGTTTGTGCTGGGCCCCATTCTGATCCTGATCTTTGCGATCTGGCTCAAGCACCCGGACGGTAATGGCTATTTGCCGGCGGGCGGCTGGGACGGCTCTGTAAGGTATATGGTTTTGCCTATCGCCTTGCTGACCATCATCAACGTGGCGACCATCGGCCGTATTATGCGCGCCGGTCTTGTCGAAACGATGACAAGTAACTTCATTCGTACCGCACGTGCCAAGGGCCTGCCGTTGCGCACCATCGTGTTCCGCCACGCGCTCAAGCCAGCGCTGATCCCGGTGGCATCGGTGCTCGGGCCGCTGGCGATCAGTTCCATTACCGCTGCCGTGGTCACCGAGACCGTGTTTGCGTTGCCGGGTTTGGGCAAGCTGATCGTCAATGGCGCCTCCAACCGGGATTACACCCTGGTACTGGGTCTCGTGATTCTGATCACGGTGATGGCCGTGCTGTTCAACTTGCTGGTCGACCTGATCTACGCAGTGCTCGATCCCCGCATCCGTTACTGAGGTTGCCCCATGTTCTTCCGACGCAAACAACTTGCGGTGGCTGGCGCGATCAGTGACCTGCCGCTGGCCAGCGTTCAGGGGCGCAGCCCCTGGGCTGACGCCCGCCGCCGTTTTTCCCGCAACAAGGCTGCTGTGATCAGCACCGTGTTGATGGTACTCATTACCCTGGCCTGTATTTTCGGGCCAATGCTGCTGCCCAACGCCTTTGACGATACCGACTGGGCGGCCATCAGCATGCCCCCAACCTGGGCCGGCACCCACTGGTTTGGCACCGATGAACTGGGCCGGGACATTCTGGTCCGCACACTCATTGGTGGCCGTATCTCTTTGCTGGTGGGCTTGTTGGGCACGCTGGCGAGTGTGGCGATTGGTATCGCCTGGGGCGCGGTCGCCGGCTTTCTGGGTGGCAAGACGGATTCGGTGATGATGCGGATTGTCGACATGATGTATGCCGTGCCGTATCTGGTGATCGCCATCTTGATGATGACGCTGTTTGGCCGCGAGTTTTACCTCGTGATCATCACCATTGCCGTGTTCTCCTGGCTGGATACTGCCCGTGTGGTGCGTGGCCAGACGCTGACGCTCAAATCGCGTGAGTTTGTCGAAGCCGCCCATGCCATTGGCGTACCCACTTCGCGGATCATTTTCAGTCATATCGTGCCCAACCTGCTGGGCATCGTGGCGATCTACACCACGGTCACCGTTCCGGGTGTGATTTTGACCGAATCCGTGCTGTCTTTCCTGGGCCTTGGCGTGCAAGAACCCATGACTAGCTGGGGCGCGCTGATTGGCGACTCGGTCGGTAAAATGGATGCCACGCCGTGGATGCTGCTGTTCCCATCCTTGTTCCTGTGTCTCACCATGTCTTGCGTCAATTACATTGGCGACGGTCTGCGTGATGCATTTGACCCGAAAGATCGCTGAGGTTCGCCATGAGTCTGTTGCAAGTAAAGAATCTGGGCGTGCGTTTCAGTACGCCTGACGGTGTGATCAGTGCAGTCAATGGCGTCAATTTTGAACTGGAACGCGGTAAAACCATCGGCATCGTCGGTGAATCCGGTTCTGGCAAGAGCCAGACTGTCCTGGCATTGATGGGTTTGCTGGCCAAAAACGGCCAGGCCACAGGTGAAGCGCTGTTTGAGGGCAAAAACCTGCTGGAGATGACACCCAGACAGCTCAATGCCGTGCGTGGTGACCGGATCTCCATGATCTTCCAGGACCCGATGACCTCGCTCAACCCGTACCTGACGGTTGAACGGCAAATGACCGAAGTACTGGAACTGCATAAAGGCATGAGCCGCAAGCAGGCCAGAACCCGCGCCATTGAATTGCTGGAAGCGGTCAAGATCCCCGAAGCCGCGCGTCGCGTAGACATGTATCCGCATGAATTCTCTGGCGGCATGCGTCAGCGCGTGATGATTGCCATGGCCCTCTTGTGCGAGCCGGAGATCCTGGTCGCCGATGAGCCCACGACCGCGCTGGATGTCACTGTTCAAGCGCAGATCATCAGCCTGTTGAAGGACCTGCAGCGCGATTTCGGCACCTCCATCATCATGATCACGCACGATCTGGGCGTGGTGGCCGGCATCTGCGACAAGGTCATGGTTATGTATGGCGGTCGCACCATGGAATACGGCAATGCGGACGATATCTTCTATCGCCCCACCCACCCGTACACCATTGGCCTGCTGAACGCATTGCCGCGTCTGGATCACGAAGGCGCCGAGCTGGTGTCCATTCCGGGTAATCCGCCCAATATGGCGCACATGCCGGCTGGCTGCCCGTTCAGCGAGCGCTGCTCGCTGGCCGATGCCCGTTGCAGCACCGACATGCCACCGCTGGTTGCCGCTGCAGATCAACCGCAAGTGCTGCGTGCCTGTCACAAGGCCGGGGCTGAGGTCATTGCGCTCAAACACAAGGAGCCGGCCCATGTCTGAGAACCGCAAACCCATTCTGACGGTCCGCGACGTCAAGGTGCACTTCAAAGTGCGCCAAGGCAATGCCTGGCCGTGGCAAGCACCGCGCACGCTCAAAGCCGTTGATGGCGTGTCGTTTGATCTGTTTGAAGGTGAAACGCTGGGCATCGTGGGTGAATCCGGCTGCGGCAAGTCCACCCTCGCCCGCCTGATCACCGGGCTGCTGCCGCCGAGTTCCGGGGAGGTTCTGGTGGACGGGCGCCGCCTTGGCGGGATGGACCGGCGGGAGCGGGCACGGCTGATCCAGCCGGTGTTCCAGGACCCGTTCTCCTCGCTCAATCCACGCCGGCGCATTCGCGACATTGTCGGTATGCCGCTGGCCGCTCAGGGCATTGGCCGGGCGGAG
>JASLES010000183.1 GCA_030151005.1 Silvimonas sp. | reverse complement strand
ATCGCGGTAACCAAAAACGTGCTGGAGGATTTCCAGAGGTGCGGGACGGGCGGACATAAGTGCCAACAGCAAGAAAGGCGTGATTGTACCGCAGCACAGGCAGCGGCAAGCCGTCTTCGGTCAGATCAGATTCAGATCAGGACCGGATTACGCAGTGTGTTGGTGCAGGCGCAAAAGCTGCAGGACACGCTCATTGAGGAGATCGCCATTTTCGTCGAGCTGATGCAACTGGGTTTCCAGCCGTTCCAGCGGCGTGTGGCCGTTGGCAAAACGGTCACGCACTTTTTTCAGCAGGTGCAAACGGGCCACGATATGCGCGCGCCGACGTTCAATCTCTTTTTGTTCACGACGGAACGCACCCAGTGACAGGTTCATCCAGACAATGAGCGCAAACGCCAGCCACCACCACTCCATAAACAGGGCGGAGATCGCAATGATCACCAGCACCAGGTACCACATCTGGTCGGCCTGGTCGAAATCCTTGAGCCACACGGACGGGGCTGGCCAGCGCCAGTCCAGTGACTCGCGAATGCGTTCGTCGTCTACGGCATCACGCTTGCGCCGGGCGATCGCCATATCTACCACCACCGTCGCATACCACTGCGAAATCAGCCGGGAATGCAGCCAGGGGGTTTCCAGATAGGTTTGCAGATGCTGGTAAAAGTCAGCTTCAAACGAGCTGGAAGCCAGCGGCGGCAATAGATCGTTGAACTGGTGCGATTGGGAATGCTGTACCAGCAGCGGGTAACCGGCGACTTCAATCAACGTCTGCTTGCGTGCTGCCAGCATTTGCGGGTTGATCGGCAGCGCCGGGTCATCGAGTTTGAGGTAATGCCCCAGCAATACCTCAAGCCGCGTGAAGTCGGGCAGCTTGCCCGGATTGGCCGACATGGCCTGACGCAGGCGGGCCACTTCAGTTCGTACATTGCGGGCCAGCGGTTCAGCCTCTGGCACCCAGGCATGGCGTAACAAAGACTCCGCCTTGAACAGGCTGTCATCGTAATGCCGGTAGAAGGCCTCGGTGTAGCGCCTGTATTCGTCGTCATCCTGGGGTTTGTTGCCACTTTGCAGCGGCGGGGTCGGCGGAGCGCGGCGGACGTCCACCAGCACGCGCGACACCATGGATTCCAGCTCCGGCGCAACGCCGGCAGCGGCAAACATCGGGTCGAGTTCGTGCTTGCGGCTGCGCCAGTCTTCCAGCGCTTTCCAGACACTCCAGTCACTCATGTTGCGTGCGATCCCCAAAGTGGATGCGTCCATCCACGTCCGCCACCAGGTTAGCACACCCGATGCGGCTTTATCATTGTTCTGTGCGTAGCCGGCGCCTGCGTTGCGCAGGCGCCCTGATCTGCCACGCCAGGGTGGCAGGAACCAAGCTTAATCGATACGGCAGGCTTCGTCGAAATCCAGGCGCGGATTACGCGGATGCAGTTGCGTATCGTCCCCATAACCCAGGTTGATCAGGAAGTTGGATTTCCAGGATGTGCCGGCAAAGAACGCCGCGTCGACCATGCCATTGTCAAAACCCGACATCGGGCCGCAATCCAGACCCAGCGCGCGAGCGGCTTCGATCAGGTAAGCGCCTTGCAGGCTGCCGTTGCGAAATGCGGTGCTCTGAATGGCGGCATCGTTGCCGGCAAACCAGCTACGCGCATCGGCATGCGGGAACAGCTTGGGCAGCTTTTCGTAGAACTCCAGATCGTACGCGACGATAACGTTCACCGGTGCTGCCATGGTTTTGTCCACGTTACCGGCAGACAGCGCAGGCTTGAGCTTTTCTTTGGCTGCTTGCGATTTGACGAACACAAAACGCGCCGGGTTGGCGTTGGCTGCGGTCGGCGCATAGCGCAAGAGTTCGTACAGGCGCTGGAGCGTAGCGTCAGTCACTTCTTGCGACTTGAAATGCGAGTAAGTACGCGCATTGATGAACAGCTGATCCAGCACTGCGGCATCAAGAATCGGTTTCATGCACTAGTCTCCGGCAAGCAATTAAAAGGCATACAGGCCACAACGGCCAGTTGGGGGGATTACTTTTTTTTGTGCGGCGTTTTGTGGCGATCTGCCTGCCGGGCCAGCCCGGCTTCGATGGCGTCGCACAAAATCTCCAGCACTTTGATCCGCGCATGATACTTGTTATTGGCGCCAATCAGGTGCCATGGTGCGTGGGGCGTACTGGTGCGCTCGATCATGTCACTGGCAGCCTCAACGTACTGGCTCCATTTTTCGCGGTTGCGCCAATCGTCATCCGTGATCTTGAAGCGTTTGTAGCCGATTTCTTCGCGGGACTGAAAGCGTTTGAGTTGCTCGTCCTGATCAATCGATAACCAGAACTTCACAACGATGACGCCGGCGGCATCGAGCTGCATTTCGAAATCATTGATCTCGTTGTAGGCGCGCATCCATTCCGGCACGCTGGCAAAACCTTCAATGCGCTCAACCAGTACGCGGCCATACCAGGTACGGTCAAACACCGTAAAACGGCCGCGCGCGGGAACATGCCGCCAGAAGCGCCATAACCACGGTTGAGCGCTTTCTTCATCCGTAGGTGCCGCAATCGGCACCACACGGTACTGCCGCACATCCAGCGCACCGGTGATGCGGCGAATGCTGCCGCCTTTGCCGGCCGCATCCATGCCTTCAAATGCAACAACGACCGCCATGTTGGCAAAACCCGGATCGCGGCTCAGACCATTCAAACGCCCTTGCAGGGCCTCCAGCTGCGGCAGGTAATCTTTTTTATCGAGCGGATGATTGAGCTTGAGGGTATCAAGCAAGCGCAGACCATCCACGGGTGGCAGCAAGGGCGGTGCCTCAACCCGGCTTTCGGCGGCGGCCCCGTGGGTGACGTGATGCGCCAGCGCATCCTTGATCTGGCGGCCCACAGTGAGCGCCCGGAAATTCTCATCCACGCTTTCCACCACGCGCCACGGCGCAAGCGCCAGGTTAGTGGCCATCAACAGCTTGCGCGCACCATCCTGATTACGCTGGTAGTGCTTGAGATACGCATGGTCTTCATCCGCCACTCGCCAGGCCGTGAGCGGGTTGTCAGCAAGTTTCTGCATGCGTTTTTTGAGTTCATGCGCAGACAGGTGTAACCAGAACTTGAGGAGCAACACGCCCTCGGACGCGAGCATGCGTTCAAACCGGGCAATTTTTTCTGCCTCTCGCTGCAAGGTGGCGGCGTCTTGCTGGTGCTCGCCCGCCCAGATGGGGCCGGTATACCAACCGCCAAACAAAATGGATATTTGCCCTTTGGGTGGCAGGCTGCGCCAGAAGCGATACATCTCCGGCCGGCCGGCGTCATCTTGCGGATGCGTACTGAACGCATGGGTGGCGATATGGCGTGGGTCCATCCACTCCATCAGCTTGTTGGCCATTTCACCTTTGCCAGCAGTGGGCACGCCGGCCAGCAAAATCACCACCGAACGCTCCGCTCGCTCATACATCTGGTATTGCAGATCCAGCAGCGCCTCGCGCAGCGGCGGTTCTTCTGCTTTCCAGGTGGCTTTATCGATGTGATGACCCAGTTCTGCTGCTTCAAACATGCATCGGCCCTCGCGTGCGGAAAATCTTTATTATGGAGATCGCAGGCATGAAAAAAGGAAGTCCGCAGACTTCCTTTTTTGATTTAACCCCAGGATGCAGGATCAGGCAGAGAACGACGAGCCGCAACCACAAGTAGAGGTCGCGTTCGGGTTCTTGATGGTGAACTGCGAACCTTCCAGGCTTT
>JASLES010000162.1 GCA_030151005.1 Silvimonas sp. | reverse complement strand
CAAGGACTGGTAAAGTGCCCCGCCAGCGGGGGTTAGCCTATGCCTGGGCCATGATTATGGTGCTGATCACGGGCATCTATCAGGCTGAAGTGGCCGATGTCTGGCAAACCCGCATCCGCCGCCTGAAAGAGCAGGAGTTGTTGATCGAGGGCGACGAAATTGGCCACGCTCTCGCCGGTTACATTGCCCAGACGGCTGCCGGCCAGCAGGTGCAATACCCCAAAACACTGGACGATCTGGTTTCTGACCCGCGTGTGCCCTTCCCGCGCCGCTTTCTGCGCAAACCCTACAAAGACCCCATCACCGGCGAAGACTGGCTCTATATCGCCGCGCCTGGCGGCGGCATCATGGGCGTCTACAGCAAATCGACCGACAAACCCCTCAAGCAGGATAATTTCCCGGCCAGTTATGCCACGTTTGCCAACAAGAACAGTTATCAGGACTGGAAGTTTGTGCAATGGCCCAGCGGTGGCGGGACAATGCGGCGGTGACGTGGGGCAGGCGCTGAGCTTGAATACCCCTGCCCTGTACGCTCCGCCCAAGTCAGACCGTCAAATCTGCCCCAGAAACCAGTTCACAATATAAAAGTGATCTTCAAACAACTGCGCTTCCATCCGGGTAAATTCAAATAGTGGTACCCAGCGCGCCCGGTCGGCATCGTCGCCACCGCGCACTTTGGGTAAACCATCGCCAGTCGGTGTCAGTTCAATCAAAAACGCATGAGTGATTGTGCGGCCACGCAGGCTGCGGCGCGGGTGGTCAAAGACCCGGTTGGCGCGGATAGAACCTGCCAGCACTGGCGCGGGTACCTTCAAGCGGGTTTCTTCGCGCAGCTCACGAATGGCCGCATCCCGCACCGGTTCATCTTCATCCACAAACCCGCCAGGTAGCGCCCACAGGCCGCGCCCAGGCAAGTTGCGACGACGAACCAGCAAGATATGGCCAGAGTGGATCACCACCGCGTCCACCGTCACAAAGGTGGGCGGGTATGGCGCGACAGACCAGGCCTTTTTGTGCTCCTGCAGCCAGCGGTATTCATCCGCCAGCGTCTGCCAGGTTTCACTGGTGCGAAACTGATCCAGCCACGCATACACCGCAGCCGGCAACTTGCGGGCGTAATCGGCAAAGTGTTTGCCGCCATCACACAGCAAGCCCTGCCGAATGTGCGAGGCATCAATATCCGGCTCGTCTTCAACCTCAACGCGCTCCCATTGCGGGAACAGATCCAGATACCAGGTGTGGCGGCGCGACGGGCTGCCAATCACGCCAATACGGAACTGTGCCTCGCGGCTACCCACGTTGGCGGTATCCACAGCGATCACCTTGTCGACCAGGTTCTGGACCTCGGTCACCCATTGCTGATCGTTGTACATGCGGTCAGAACAGCCCACCAGGAACACGCGGTCTTGCCACTCGGCCGGCAAGGCCGCGCGCAACATGTCTTCACGCTGATCCTGGGTGAACGGGTTGCGCGGGCTCAATGCCTGGCGGGCAGAGCCACAAATGATGATGAGCTTGCCGGCCTGTTGCATGGCGGCTTCGATCACCTTCATGTGGCCAAGGTGCACCGGCTGAAAACGCCCAATGAAAACCAGGTAGTCAAAACGCATGAATCACCATTCTCTTGATCTGCCGGCAAGCGGCTGCAATTGAAAAAGGGCTGTCGCAACAGCCCTCTTCGATTTCTCTGCTTTATTGATAGTAGCGCTGGCTGAATTCCAGCATGCGCTCGATCGGCAAGCGCGCGGCATCCATTTGTGCCTCGGTCAGATAATCAATCCGGATGCCCTCACCGGCTTGCGCACGCTCTACGGCCTGTTGCGTGTTGAGCTTCATGTACGGGCACTGATTACACTGGCAACCAGCGTAGATCGGGGCTTGCTCAATCTTCAGGTCCGGGCGGGCCAGACGCATGTTGTAGAGAATGCCGTCTTCGGTCGCCACAAAAATGGTCGCGTCCGGTGCACTGTTATAGGCCTTGATCCAGTTCAGCATGCCGGAGGTCGAACCGACGTAATCGGCCTTCTGCAACACCGGCAGCGGGCTTTCCGGGTGGGCAATCAGATACTTGTCACCTGTAATGGCGGCAAAGGCTTCATCTAGCGCGGCCTGATTGAACTTGTCATGCACTTCGCACACAGCCGACCACAGTGGCATGTCGTAGTCATACTGGAAGTTCAGATACGCCCCCATATTGCGATCGGGCGAGAAGATGACCTTTTTGCCTTCGGCATACAGGTGGGCAATGATGTCGTCCACGTTGCGGCTGGTCACAATCCAGTCAGACAGCGCTTTGTGCTCTGCTGAAGAATTGATGTACGACACATGCACGTGATCCGGATAGCTTTCGCGCCAGGCTTTAAGCGCGGTGACATCGGTCTGCGTCACCAAAGAACAGGTAGAGCCGCGATCCGGCAGGATCACCTCGGCTTGCGGGTTCAGAATCTTGGCGGTTTCAGCCATGAAGCGCACACCGGCGAACACAATGGTGTCAGCCTGGCATTCTTTGGCATAAAGGGAGAGTTCCAGGCTATCGCCGACTTTATCGGCCATTTGCTGGATGTGGGGCTCGGTATAGTAATGCGCGAGCGTGACGACGCGGCGTGACATGGCGTTCCTCCATGTAAAAATTTGCGGGCTTTCCCGCAAACGGGCATAACGGTTGGTCTTGAGCGTCCAGACTGACGCAACTCACTGTCACCACGGCACTTTTTGCGCATTGCGAATCCCGCAATGCAATACCGGGTCAGCCAGATTAGCATATTGGTATGTCAGGTAAAGCACCGTTTTTCGGTTTTCTTCAAAAAGAGGTGTTGACACACCCAGGTGGCCCGGCCATAATGCGCTCCTCGTTGCAGCACAGCAGCGAAACAGTGCGGGAGTAGCTCAGTTGGTAGAGCGCAACCTTGCCAAGGTTGAGGTCGCGAGTTCGAGCCTCGTCTCCCGCTCCACTGTATCGATTTTGTGCCTGTAACTATGCGGGAGTAGCTCAGTTGGTAGAGCGCAACCTTGCCAAGGTTGAGGTCGCGAGTTCGAGCCTCGTCTCCCGCTCCAGATATTCTGAAAAAGGGAAAGCAATGACTTTCCCTTTTTTGCCAGTGCTTCTGGCGCGATAGCAAAGCGGTTATGCACCGGATTGCAAATCCGTGTAGGTCGGTTCGACTCCGGCTCGCGCCTCCAGACAGCAAGTCAAAAAAGCCATCCTTCGGGGTGGCTTTTTTGTTTTGCGTCGTTGTTTTCTGCCCGCTCTTACCGCCCCTTTTCATCACACGCACCACGCCTATACGTCCGCGTGCACCGGCGCACCTTGCGCTGCCGCAACATCTCCCGATGCCATTTCACTAAAGCTTGACAAATGTAGTGCGTCTTTATCGAAGTACAGCGCTTTCTTGATTTTTGTCACGCGTTTCGCGTTTTCCTGCAGATTTTCCCGTCCCCTTCCCACTAGCATGAGCGCCGTTGTGTAGTGATATATCAGATCACAACATGATGTGCCGGCCCTGCCGACTGCACACGATCACCGCAAGTCGCTTTACCGCCAGCAGCGTCAAAACGTCTGCGGCGTGCTGTGCCAACGGGAGACGTGGCGCAAATCCGGCCCGACCCGCATCCAGAACATAACGAGAGCAATGTGGAGGTTTTCATGTACCAGTTTCAGGCACGGGCCGTACCGCTCCTGCTGGCGTCAACGCTGGCGCTTGCACTAAGCGCATGTGGTGGCAGCTCAGACAACAGCAGCACATCTTCCGACGCACCAACAGCCACACCTACACCGGCCCCATCGGCCACGCCAACACCGACGCCAACCAGCGCGCCAACGCCAACGCCCACACCCACGCCAACCCCGTCCGCAGCGGCGCTGTCTCCAGTCAACGGGGCGACGGCTGCGTTTGCCGATTCCCGCTTGCACTATCAAACGTGATCTGCAAGCGGGAATCGGCAAATGCAGCCGTCGCCCCGTTGACTGGAGACAGCGCCGCTGCGGACGGTGTCGGTGTGGGCGTTGGCGTTGGCGCGCTGGTT
>JASLES010000130.1 GCA_030151005.1 Silvimonas sp. | reverse complement strand
TGCAGGGGGACTTCGTCATCCTTGCGAAGATTGTAGCTGGATTCCCGCCAAGGGGGCCGCCGAGGTCGGGAATGACGAAGTGGTGGGCAAGGTAAACCATTCTTGCAAGCAGACGGTTTACGGGGTTGGGGTTGGGGTTGGGGTTGGGGTTGGGGTTGCCTCACCTCCCCTCCGGCAGTGCCGAGCATCGCAGCGGGGCCCGGGAATTCGGCGAGGGGTGTCTGAGCGCAGCGAGTTCCCGAGCCTGCCGGGCCACGCGAGAAGCGCAGGGAACCCGAAGGGCGCTGTCGCAGGGGTCGCCTTTTCTTTGGTTACTTTCTTTGGGGCCGCCGAGGCTGGCGAAGCAAAAGAAAGTAACGTGCTCCGGCCACCGCCGGTATCAAAACACCCGCGCCGAAGGCGCTAACAACCCCACAACGATCTAAATCAGGTCAGCCACCCCGGATTCCGGCCTCGCGGCCTCTATCCGGGCCACAAAGTAGTTGTTGCCGCTATCAAGCCCCCAGCACCAACGCCACCACCCGCCGCTCTTCCGCGGTCAAAATATTGAAGGTGCGGCACAACGCGCCGGTATCCATCACATCCAGCCCCACATGAGCCTGCCCCAGCGCGGCGTACAAACGGGGATGCGGAAAGCGGATGCTCTTGCCCGTGCCCAGCAACACAACTTCCGGCTTGAGCGCCAGCAATTGTTCAAAATGTTCTGCCTGCAAGTCTTCAAAACCGGCGGGTTGCCACTCCCGAATTTCTGATGGCGTAACGATCAGGCTACCCTCGTACTGTTGCTGGTTCACCTTGACGAAGCCCTCGCCATAAGATGTGAACTGGTTCAGGTTATCGACGTTGGTGTGATGCAGTTTCATGGCCACAATCCGGATGAAGTAAGCGACCATTTTACCGGATACCACTTGCTTGCGCCGCCACACCCGCCGCTGGTCCGCTTAACCCGATGTCATGCTGCGTATATATTGGAAGGATTGGATGCCCATTCCCATCAGGAGCCAGGCTTGAAGATCAGGCAGCACACCGCGCGGGTTTCCACACAGGCCTTTGTGTTTGTGTGCATTGTTTGTGTACTGCTGGTCATCATGGATGTGGTGCTGAGCTGGAACGCCCGGGAACAGCAGCTGGCAGAGATGCAGGCCGAGACCACCAATCTGGCGCAAGCGGCGGCACATCAGGCGCAGTCTACGTTCAAGATCACGGATACCGTGTTGTTCGGCATGGTGGAGCGGCTGGAGTTTGACGGCACCGGCATGTTGCAAATGACGCGCTTGCACGGCTTTTTGCAGCAGCAACTCAAAGAGCAACCACATCTGGCCGGCCTGTTTGTGTATGACGAACACGGCAACTGGATTACCAGCTCGCAAGCGCAGGTCAGCTACAACCTCAACAATAGCGACCGCGAATACTTTATCTGGCACCGCACCCACACCGACCGTGGCCCGCATATTGGCAAACCGGTGATCAGCCGCTCTACCGGGCTGTGGATCATTCCGGTGACGCGCCGTTTCAACCATGACGATGGCAGCTTTGCCGGGGTGGTACTGGCCTCGGTCCGGCTGGATTATTTCAGCCGGTTTTATGGCAGTTTCAATATTGGGCAAGCGGGCGCCATGAGCATGGCGCTAGAGAACGGCACGCTGCTGGTTCGCCGCCCCTACAATGCGGCCAATATCGGGGCCAGCATGGCCAGCTCGCCCGTGTATGCCAATTATCGACACAGTCCTGGCCGTGGCTCGCTGATTGTTAAATCAATCTATGACGGCGTCACCCGGCTCAACAGTTTTCAACAGGTAGATGGCTGGCCGGTGTTTGTCACCGCCGCGTTTTCCCGCGATGAAATCCTGGAAGAATGGTGGCGGCGTACCCTGTTGCATTCCCTGGGCATTTTGGTGCTGGTCTCTATCCTGGGTGTCGCCGGCACGCACCTGGTACGCCAGATCAACCTGCGGGCGCGCGCGCAGCAAGACCTGCTGCAAGCGCACCGTGCGCTGGAAAGCATCAACGCCACCCTGCAAAAAATGGCGGCGCAAGATGGGCTGACCGGGCTGGCCAACCGGCGCCAGTTTGATACCCGCCTCGCCGAAGAATTCGGCCGTGCCGCGCGGGAGCAGACCACATTGGCCCTCATCATGATTGACGTGGATTTCTTCAAGAAATACAACGACCTTTACGGTCACCCGGCCGGGGATGACTGTCTGCGTGCCATCAGTCATGCCATTGATGATCTGGTCCATCGCCCCGGCGATCTGGCAGCACGTTACGGCGGGGAAGAAATGGTGGTGTTGTTGCCCAATACCGACACCGCTGGTGCACGGATTCTGGCAGAACGCTTCTGCGCTGCCGTACGCGCGCTGGAGATCATCCACGCCGGCAATCCCACCAGTTTTGTCACGATCAGCGCCGGGGTACACGCCATCACGCCCCGGCCAGACCAGGAGGCGTTTGCCACACTGGTACAGCCAGCCGACCAGGCGCTGTACCAGGCCAAGGAAAGCGGTCGCAATCGGGTAGTGGTCAGCCCGCAAAGCCTGTAAAAGCGACGATCCTGCCGTTCATGCCAAAAGGCCTGATATGTCACTACGCCTTGCTACACTGCCCCGGCAAGCTTGTTGCAAGGAGACTGTTCATGTCGCAATACCAACTGGCACAACTGAATATCGGCATCGCCAAAGCCCCGCTCGATTCAGACATCATGGCGGACTTTGTCGCCAATCTGGACCGGGTTAACGCCATCGCCGAGCAAGCGCCCGGCTTTGTCTGGCGCCTGCAAGATGACGACGGTAATCATGCGCTTCATCTGCGTCCGTATGATGCCGACACTCTGGTCAATATGTCGGTCTGGCAGGATCTCGACGCCCTGCGCAACTACGTCTATCACAGCGTACACACCCAGATCATGAGCCGCCGCCGCGAGTGGTTTGAGCGCATGAAAGAGGCGCATATGGTGCTGTGGTGGGTCAAAGCAGGCCACATTCCGACAACCCAGGAGGCCAAAGTGCGGCTGGACTGCTTGCGCCAGCATGGCCCGACGGCCTACGCCTTTACCTTCAAGCAAGCCTGGCCGGCCCCTGATGCGCACGGTGAAAATGTCACGGCCTACGAGGACACCTGCCCCGCCGCCTGATCGGCACCACCTCGGCAGCGGCCAGACGGGCGATTGCAAACCGTTGATTACACGGTGCAATCGCCATTTTTATGGCTGCGACAAACACAAGTATGCAAAGCACTGCAGACGAGCGCCCGCAAAAGCCTCATCTTCGCTAGAATACGAGGTTCCCCCGATTTTTTTCCAGGCACTGTTGATGGACGCCATTCTCAAGTCGAACAAACTGTTGAACGTTTGCTATGAAATCCGCGGCCCGGTGCCAGAGAAAGCCCGGCAGATGGAAGAAGAAGGCTATCGCATCATCAAGCTGAACATCGGCAACCTGGCGCCGTTTGGTTTTGAAGCCCCGGAAGAAGTGGTGCAGGACGTCATCCGCAATCTGCCTAATTCGGCCGGTTATGTGGACTCCAAGGGCCTCTTTCCTGCCCGTAAAGCCATCATGCATTACACCCAGGAAAAGGGCATTGCCGACGTCACGGTCGATGACATCTACATTGGCAACGGCGCATCCGAACTGATTGTGATGTCCATGCAGGGCCTGTTGAACAACGGCGACGAAGTGCTGGTGCCGATGCCGGATTACCCGCTATGGACCGCTGCCGTGAGCCTGGCCGGTGGCACGCCGCGTCATTACCTGTGTGATGATGCCAATGGCTGGTTGCCGTCGCTGGACGACATCCGCGCCAAAATCACCCCGCGCACCCGCGCCATTGTGGTGATCAACCCGAACAACCCCACCGGCGCACTGTATCCGGATGATCTCCTGAAAGAGATTGTCGAGATTGCCCGTCAGAACAAACTGATCATTTACGCCGACGAGATCTACGACAAGGTCTTGTACGACGGCCGCACGCATACCTCGCTGGCATCTCTGGCAGATGACGTGCTGTTTGTCACCTTCAACGGTCTGTCCAAGAACTACCGCGCCTGCGGCTACCGCGCTGGCTGGATGGTGGTTTCCGGTAACAAGAAGATCGCCAAAGATTACATTGAAGGCCTGAACATTCTGGCCACCATGCGTTTGTGCGCCAACGTACCGGCGCAGTACGCCATCCAGACCGCGCTGGGCGGTTATCAGAGCATTAACGATCTGGTGAAACCTGGCGGCCGTCTGACGCGTCAGCGCGACCTGGCATACGAGATTCTCAACAGCATTCCGGGCGTGACCTGCAACAAGCCGCAAGCGGCCTTGTACATGTTCCCCAAGCTGGACCCCAAAATGTATCCGGTGCAAGACGACCAGCAACTGATTCTGGAACTCTTGCAGGAAGAAAAAGTGTTGATGGTGCAAGGCACAGGCTTTAACTGGCCGCAGCCGGATCACTTCCGCATGACGTTCTTGCCCAATCTGGAAGATCTGGCCGACGCGCTGGGCCGGGTAGAACGGTTCCTGGCGGGTTATCGCAAGCGCCACGGTACGGCATAATGCAGATTCTTGAACTGATTGATGAAAACGGCCAGTTTGCCGATGCAGACTGGTTCGCCAAGGCCAAAACAGTTCATGTTCAGTTGCGCCCCAACCTGCCGGCGGATTACACCGGCCGGCTTGCGGTCATTGCGCACAATGGCGGTCGCCTGATCGCCGTTACCCAAAACAATCAGGTCCTCGGCGTGGCGCTATGGCGCATCGTCGAGAACACCTACGAAGGCCGCCGTCTTTACGTGGACGATCTGGTCACCGATGCCAATGTGCGATCCACAGGCGTTGGAAAGAAGATGCTGGACTGGCTTGAAACCAAAGCACGCGCACTGGGTTGCGACGTGCTGGCGCTGGATTCCGGCGTGCAGCGTACGCTTGCACATAAATTCTATTTCCGCGAGGGGATGCATATCCCCGCGTTCAACTTCAAGAAGGCGCTGAAATGAGAGCGATTCATGTAGGTCTGTGCGGTGTTGGCACCGTTGGCGGTGGCACTGCCGCCGTATTGAAACGCAATGCAGAAGAGATAGCACGCCGCGCCGGGCGTCCGATCAAGATCATCATTGCCGCGAACCGTGACCTGGATCGCGCCCGTGAAATGTGCGGCCCGGATGTCGAAATCGTCAGCGATGCGCTCAAGGTGGTCAACCACCCGGACGTGGACATCGTAGTCGAACTGATTGGTGGCACCACCATTGCCAAGGAACTGGTCCTCAAAGCCATTGCCAATGGCAAGCACGTGGTCACTGCCAACAAAAAGCTGATTGCCGAATATGGCAACGAGATTTTCGAGCGCGCCCAGGAAAAAGGCGTAACCGTGGCCTTTGAAGCCGCCGTAGCCGGTGGCATTCCCGTCATCAAGGCGCTGCGCGAAGGCCTTACCGCCAACCGTATTGAGTGGATTGCCGGCATCATTAACGGCACCAGCAACTTTATCCTGACCGAAATGCGGGACAAAGGTCTGGCGTTTGCCGACGTGCTGGCCGAAGCCCAGCGCCTGGGTTATGCCGAAGCCGACCCGACCTTCGATATCGAAGGTCACGATGCCGCCCACAAGCTCACCATCATGAGCGCCATTGCGTTTGGTATTCCGGTGCAGTTCGACAAGGCTTACCTGGAAGGCATCAGCAAGCTGGACGCCGCTGACATCAAGTACGCAGGTGAACTGGGCTATCGCATCAAACTACTGGGCGTGACCCGTCGCCGTGAAAACGGCATTGAACTGCGTGTGGCACCAACGCTGATCCCGCACAAGCGCCTGATTGCCAACGTGGATGGCGTGATGAACGCCGTACTGGTCAAGGGCGACGCCGTGGGCGCCACCATGTATTACGGCCCGGGCGCTGGCGCGGAGCCAACCGCATCGGC
>JASLES010000040.1 GCA_030151005.1 Silvimonas sp. | reverse complement strand
CGGCTACGTGCGCAGTGGCCCCTGCTCACGCCGGGCTTTCACCGGTTGCATCTGGATGAGGGGCGCGTCACGCTGACCTTGCTACTGGGCGAGGCCGCGGCGCAACTCAATCAGCTTGATGCCCGTATCGATGCCATTTATCTGGATGGTTTTTCCCCCGACAAAAACGCCGACATCTGGTCTGTGGACGTGTTGCGCGCGCTTTGGCGCAATACGCATCAAGAAACCACGCTGGCGACCTACACCGTTGCCCGCACCGTGCGCGATGCGCTGGCCGCGGCAGGTTTTGTTGCACGCAAGGAGGAAGGCTTTGGCAGCAAGCGGCGGCGGCTGGCTGGATCTGTGGCACACGCGCCTCATGGTCGTCCCACGTACAGCGGAGAGCGCCAGGCAATCGTGATCGGTGCAGGTATGGCCGGCTGCGCCGTGGCGGAGCGACTGGCCGCGCGTGGTTGGCGCGTAACGGTGCTGGATCAGGCGGCCGAGCCCGCACAAGGGGCTTCGGGCAATCACGTGGGCCTGATGCACGCGCACTTCACACGAGATGACAACCTGTTGGCCCGCCTCACCCGCGCCGGCAGTGAATACACCCTGCGGCATCTGGCCGGGTTTGCCGATTGCCCGGTGCGGCCGGTCTGGGGCGTGCCTGGGCTGGTGCAGTTGGCCCGCACGGCGGAACAGGCTCACACCTTTCAGGCGATTGCGCAAAGCGGCGCCTGGCCGGGTGCTCTTCTGGGCTGGCTCACCCCAGAGCAAGTTGCGCAGCAGTTCAATCTGGCCACGGCGTGGGGTGCGTGGTGGTTTGCACGCGGCGCCTGGGTGCAACCGGCGAGTTTTTGCCGGGCAAGCCTTGCCCGATTTGGTGATCGGGTGACTTTTACAGGTCAGGCCGAAGTGAGCCGGTTGGCGTTTGCAGCCGGCCAGTGGCAGGTTTTTGACGCGGCAGGTGCGCCCCTTGCCACGGCCCCTGTTGTGATCCTGGCCAACGCTGCAGCTGCCAGGCTGTTGCCCCAGGCCGCAGAGTTGCCGCTCACGGCGTCAACACGCAGTACCACGCTGATTGCAGAAGGGGCTCTGCCTGGTGCAACCGTGGGCATTTCCGGCGCGGGATACGTGACGCCTGCACTGGCGGGCTGGCATACCGCTGGCGCAGCAATTGCGCAAACTGGTCAGCAAGCGGCAGCCACGCAGGAAAATCTGCGCCGCACTGAAAGTTTGTTTGAACACTGCAAGGTGACGCCGGAACAAACAGGCTCCACCCGGCTGTGTGTCCGACCGGGCTCGGCAGACCGTTTGCCGCTGGTAGGTGCGCTACCCCTCCCGGCGGTTGAACAAACGCGCGCGCATCAGTTGTTTCATATCCGGCGCTATCCTGGTTTGTACGGTTTGCTTGGCTTGGGCTCACGCGGGCTGACATTTGCCCCGCTGGCGGCAGAATTGCTGGCCGCAGAACTGAATGGCGAGCCATTGCCGCTTGAGCGAGATCTGGTGCAAGCCATTGATCCGGCAAGGTTCTTGCTGCGCGCATTGCGCAAGGGCTTGCCGTGGCCGCCGCAAGACACGCAAGAGCCGGAAGATGACTAAGGCTGCATGCGAACCGCATAACAGCTTTCAGCTCTGTTCAGCATAACAGTTTGTTTTTTATGGCAACTGCAAAGGCAAACTGTACTGGCTGATGCGGCTGCCGGCAGTAATTGCCACCCCGTATTCTGGTGGCATCCGAACTCGCTGCGGAGCGTGTCATGAAAGCCACCCTGATTGCCAGCCCCTCGTTGATCTGCCTGAAAAAGGCAGCGCGCACGGTGGTCCGCTGCGAACAAGGCCAGATATGGATCTCGGTGCCGGGCGAAGATATTGTGCTGCGCCCAGGTGAGACCTGGCGAATTTCCTGCGTCGGTACCGTGTTGATAGAGGGTGTGGCAGACGCCCGCTTTAGTCTTCAGACGCCCTCGCCCATCTGGCGTTTGCACTGGCCTCGTGCATGGCGCCGACCATTCTTCCGTTCGTCGTGGCGTGTAAGAACAAGCTGAACAAAGCGTGTCTTTGCCAGAACTTGACAATGTCATTACGGTCTTATTCTGACGAGCCCGACTCACTCTCCGGGCTGGTGAAGGAGACCGTATGCTACGTCGTCTTTCCCTCGCGGGCCTGCTGGGCCTGGGACTTGTCTCTCCGGTCCGTGCCGATATGCTGGATGATGTCGGCACACTTGAAGCCATTCTCGATAGCGTGTGCGGTCAGCGCTTTGAGGTGATCTGGGTGGATCAGGACCACAAAATCCCCCCTTGTATGATGAGCTACTCACCATACTGTGAGGAAATCCAGAATAACTCCTCGGATAGCTGCCCCCTGGTCATGGGTACGGATGTCGATGCGGATGACGCTCAGTCCGATAGCCCGGACCAACTGGCCGCCGTGCCGCAGCAACTGTAAGCGGGCTACGCTGCGGGTATGACCAGTTCGGCGTTGTCAGTCTGTTCATTCAGCAGGGCTTGAGCCAATTGCCCCAGTCGCTGTATGGCCCGTTCGTGCCGCGTGGTCCAGGTTTCAATGCAGCAGATACGCAGACAATTGCGGTAACTGCGGCTGGGCGAAAATAACTCGCCTGGCGCAAACACAATCCCTTCTCCGATCGACCGCTGCAGTAGCTCAACTGTATTGATGCCGGCCGGCAATTCCACCCACAGCACAAAGCCGCCGACCGGAATATTCAACCGCGTTTCCGCCGGAAAATAACGTTGTACTGCGGCCGCGCCACAGGTGAGCTGATCGGCCACCGCCCGGCGCAGTTTACGCAGGTGATGGTCGTAGCCGCCGTTCTCCAGAAACCGCGCAATGGTTTTCTGCAGCAATGTGGAGGTCGAATAGGTGTTGATGAACTTGAGCTTTTCCAGCTCACGCCGCCAGCGCCCCGCTACCACCCAACCCACCCGAAAGCCCGGTGCCAGGGTTTTGGTAAAGGAAGAGCACAGCATTACGTTGCCGGTTTTGTCGAACGCCTTGGCCGGGCGTGGACGCTCGCCGTGATGGAAAAACTCGCCATAAAGATCGTCTTCAATCAGCGGGATGTTGCGCTCGTTCAGTAGCTCCACCAGACGGCGTTTGTTCTCGTCCGGCATCAGGCAGCCCAGCGGGTTGGAGAAATTGGGCAGCAACAAGGCGGCCTTGACCTGGCCATTGCGGGTGGCCAGTTCCAGTGCTTCGACCGAAATGCCGGTCTGCGGATGAGTCGGGATTTCCAGCGCCTTGAGCTGATAGCTTTCAAGCATCTGCAAGACCCCGAAATACGCGGGCGACTCAATGGCGACCACATCTCCCGGCCGCGTCACGGCACGCAGGCACAGGTTAATGGCCTCCAGGCAGCCGTGCGTCACAATCACGTCTTCCGCCTCAAATTGCCCGCCCCAGGCCAGCGCGCGCCGGGCAATGTGCCGGCGCAGTTCCGGGTCACCGGGTGGTGTGCCATAGTCGGCAAGCAACTCTGGTTCGTGCCGGGAAATTTGCGATAACAGCCGCTGTAAAGACTGTAGCGGGAAATGGTCCGGGTTAAGAATCGCCAGACCAAAGTTGACCTTGATGTCCGCAATCTGTCCGGATTGATACGGCCAGTATTCGGCCTGGGTGACGACGCTGGACGGTGTTTGTGGCGGCTGGGTTAGTGCTGGCGTGGCAAAGGCCGTGGCAGCGCGCACATAAAAGCCGCTTTGCGGGCGCGCTTCGATCAGCCCACGGTCTTCCAGCTCACGATAGGCTTCCATGACGGTGGACAAGCTCAGTTGCCGTTGCGCCGACATCTTGCGGACAGAGGGTAGTTTCTCACCGCACTTGAGTCTGCCTGCCAGAATGGCCTGTGCCAGGTCTTCTGCCAACTGGTGGTAGAGGGTGTCGGGTTTACGCCGGCCAGCGGCGAAGCTCAGGTCGTTCATGGCATCGAATCCACAAGGGGGGCAATGAACTATATCGCGCCGGAATCAAAAACAGAACAGTTTTGAGAAAAACAGAAAATAAACAGATGAAAGGATAACAGTTAAGTGTGGCAGAACGCCGCATCTGTTATGTCAATGGACTATTGGGCGGCAGATGCGGTGTTGCTGGCGGTGGTCAGTGGCGCGTCCAGGCTTGAACTGGCGGCGGAAGGCGCCGGTTTGCGGCTATCCAGAATCTGGAAGAACACCTCGTCCTGGCGCACCATGCCCAGTTCGTTGCGGGCACGCTCTTCAATGGCCGTGGTACCCGTCTTCAAGTCGACGACATCGGCCTCAAGTGCGGCATTGCGTTCCTTGAGCTTTTCGTTCTTGCCCTGCTGCGCGGCAAGTTGGGTGTCCAGTTGCCAGACGCGCAGCCAGCTACCCTTGCCTATCCAGAGTGGCCATTGCAGCAACAGAATCAGCAAGGCAAGGGCTATCGCGAGTGTCCGCATGTATTTTTGATGTGTAGAAATAAAAACCGGAGCAAGGTTGCTCCGGTTCTGGATGTTACTACAGCCCCCCCGTATTTTCTATTAACGTGTCATAGGATGCGTTAATAGATACGGGGTGGTTGCTGATGCGTATTACTTGCGCACCTGGTAGAAGGCATCAAAGCCCGGGTAGTACGCGGCATCACCCAGTTCTTCTTCAATACGCAGAAGCTGGTTGTACTTGGCGATACGATCCGAACGGGACAGTGAGCCGGTCTTGATTTGCATGCAGTTGGTGGCCACGGCCAGATCGGCAATGGTGCTGTCTTCGGTTTCGCCCGAGCGATGGCTCATCACCGAGGTGTAGCCAAAGCGCTTGGCCAGATCAACAGCGGCCAGCGTTTCGGACAGCGAACCAATCTGGTTTACCTTGATCAGGATGGAGTTGCAAATGCCCTTCTTGATGCCTTCAGCCAGAATCTTGGTGTTGGTCACAAACAGGTCATCGCCCACCAGTTGCACGCGGTCGCCCAGACGGTCGGTCAGAATCTTCCAACCGTCCCAGTCGCGCTCGCCCATGCCGTCTTCGATCGAGATGATCGGGTACTTGTTGACGAGGCTTTCCAGGTAATCAACTTGCTGTTCGCTGGTCAGTTCGCGCTTGTCGCTCTTCTTGTACACGTACTTGCCGGTGCTCTTGTCAAAGAACTCGGAAGCAGCGCAATCGAGCGCAATCAGAATCTGGTCAGCGGCTTTGTAGCCAGCCTTGTCGATGGCTTGCATCAGCAGGTCCAGCGCTTCTTCAGCGTTGGCCACGTCCGGTGCGAAACCACCTTCATCACCAACCTGGGTCGGCAGA
>JASLES010000035.1 GCA_030151005.1 Silvimonas sp. | reverse complement strand
CAAACAACGCAGCATTGATACGCAGGATGCCACGGACGACGATCGCCACATGCTGTTGCGACCGCGCCTCTCGCGGATCTATTTCTTGCGCAGTTTCTTTGACTACCCGGTCAAAATGAACCTGAACACGGTGCGCAATCTGGGGCCAGTGCGTATCGCCCGGATCCTGGCCAGTTATTCCAAAGCGCGCCTGAATCCGATCTCGCCCGAGCGCAGCCTGGAAGACTTTATCGTCAACCGCTTTGGCCGCGAGCTCTATCTGACCTTCTTCAAGGATTACACCGAGAAAGTCTGGGGCGTGCCGTGTGAGGAAATCAGCCCGGAATGGGGTGCGCAACGCATCAAGGGCTTGTCGATTACCGAGGCGCTCAAACATGCAGCGCGGCAGATTCTCAAAAACGTGGCCGGTGGCGAGCAAAAAGAAGTCAAAACCAGCCTGATTGAGCAATTTCTCTACCCGCGCCTTGGCCCTGGCCAGATGTGGGAGGTTGTCGCCGAAAAAGTGCGCGAACTGGGCGGTGAAATTCATTTTCATCACAAAGCGGTGGGTTTGAAGCGGGAAGGCGATCGCATTGCCAGCGTCAGCGCGCTCAACACCCAAACCGGCGAAACGCGCGAGTTTGCGGCGGACCATGTCATCTCGACCATGCCGGTTCGTGAACTGGTTGCCGGTATCTCGCCGGCCTTGGGGGCTGAAGCGCAGCGCGTGGCCGCCGGCCTGCAATACCGCGACTTCATCACCGTGGGTGTGCTGGTGCGCAAACTGCGCCAAAGCAAACATTCCTTGCCAGGCACCGCCAACAATCTGCTGCCGGATAACTGGATTTATATTCAGGAGCGCGACGTCAAACTGGGTCGGTTGCAGATTTTCAACAACTGGAGCCCGTACCTGGTTGTCGATGAACCCAATACGGTGTGGCTGGGCCTGGAGTATTTCTGTTCTGAAGGCGACGCGTTGTGGGAAATGCCCAAGGACAAATTCTTTGAATTTGCCCAGGACGAACTCGTGAAGATTGGCCTGATCGATAAAGCCGAAGTGCTGGATGGCACCGTGGTGAAGGTAGAAAAAGCCTACCCGGCCTATTTCGGCAGCTATGACGAGTTTGACACGCTGCGCGAACAGATCGACCGGATTGGCAATCTGTTTCTGGTCGGCCGCAACGGCATGCACCGTTACAACAACCAGGATCACTCCATGCTGACCGCCAAGCTCGCTGTCGAGTCCATCCTGACCGCCAATACCGACAAGGCCGCCATCTGGGCGATCAACGTTGATGACGAGTATCACGAAGAAAAATGAGCCATGCAGGTAATGCAGCACCGGTTTCCAGGGCGCTAATCGTCCTTGGGCAGTTGACGGCAGCTTATCTTGCCCTGCCCGTAGTGCTGTTTCTGGCCACCTGGTTTTTACCCTGGTATGGCTTGCCCTTGGCAGCCTGTCTTGTCCTGGGGTGCTGGCTGGCGTTCAGAGCCTTGCCCGAGCAAAGTCGCCTTTCATGGCGGCCAGGCCCGACTGCCCTGCAATGGCTGGTGGTGATCGTAGTGGTTGGGCTGTGGGCCATGCTGGGTGGCGCGGGCCATCTGTTTTACGCCAATTTTTTTGACTGGCATGTCCGTGACGCGGTGCTGGTCGATTTATCGCGCAGCGTCGGCCCCCTGGCGGTGCATACCCTGCCGGACAACGTCATCTGGTTGCTGCGCTGCCCGCTGGGTTACTTCCTGGTGCCCGCGCTGATAGGGCGACTGGCGGGGCCGAATGTGGCCCAGTACGCTTTGCTAGCCTGGACGTTCCTGGGCACCTTGCTGTTTGTGGCGCATCTGGTGCTGCGCTGGCATCGCTGGCGGGACCTGCTGGTCATCTTGTTTCTGGTACCGCTTTTTAGCGGCATGGACTGGCTTGGCGGCTGGCTGCTAGGGCATCCGCAACCCTTGTTTTCCACCGTGCATCTGCAGTGGTGGACGTTCCTGTATCAGTACTCGTCCAACAGCACCCAACTCTTCTGGGTACCCAACCACGCGCTGGCGGGCTGGCTGTTCGCCGCCTGGCTGCACGGCAACTGGCAAAATCCGCGCGCGCTGCGGGCTATCCCGTTCTGGATTGCCGTCGTACCCCTGTGGTCGCCATTAACCGCAATCGGCACGCTGCCCCTGCTGGTGCTTTTTGCGTTGCGCCACCTGGGCTATCGTGAAGACGTTCTGGCGACACTCAAGCTGGCCTTGCTTTTTGTAATCCCGGCTATTCCTTGCGCCCTGTATCTGGGCATGAGCGCCGGCACAGCCGAGGGCGCAGAGCCAGGATCACAACTGCCCTTGCTGCTGCATATCCGCATTTACCTTGCGTTTGTCCTGATGCAGTTCGGTTTACTCTGGCTGAGTCTGCTCAAGTTTCGCAAGGATAGTCTGGTGCTGGTTGCCGGCATCATCTTGCTGCTGCTACCGTTTTTCCATTTCGGCCCGAACAATGATCTGGTGATGCGTTCATCCATCCCGGCGTTGATGGTCTTGTGTATTGTTACTATTGAGTGCTTGATCAAGCTGGACTGGCAGAACAAGGCCCAACGCAGTCCTGCGGCGTATCTGTTGATATTGCTGACACTGGGCGCGGTCACACCCGCACATGAAATTGCCCGCGCCATCGTCATGCCACGCTGGCAAAGCCCGCCCAACATCACGGCTTTTGTGGAAACCCAAGCGGCACCGCATTATTTTGCCAGGGTGGGAGACACGCTATTGGTTCACATGCTGGCCGCACCTGCATTTGTAACCGTGCGGATAGAAAAGCGATAACCAGGGCGTCTTGCGCCCACCATTCACCGAATTTTGGCAGGATCATCATGAAAGCAGTCATTCTGGCAGGCGGACTAGGCACCCGAATCTCGGAAGAGAGCAATCTGCGCCCCAAGCCCATGGTGGAGATCGGTGGTAAGCCGATCCTTTGGCACATCATGAAGATCTATGCCGCCCACGGCATCAATGAATTTGTGATTTGCTGTGGCTACAAGGGCTACATGATCAAGGAGTATTTCGCCAATTACTTCTTGCATATGTCCGATGTCACCTTTGATATGGCCAACAACTCAGTACAGGTCCATCACAAAAAAGCCGAGCCCTGGAAGGTCACGCTGGTCGATACCGGTGAACACACACAGACCGGCGGCCGCCTGCGCCGCGTGGGTGAATATATTGATGGCCCCTTTTGCATGACCTATGGCGATGGGGTAGGTAACGTAGATATCAGCAAGCTGGTCGACTTTCACCACAGCCACGGCAAGCTGGCAACCATGACTGCGGTGCGCCCACCCGCACGCTTTGGTGCCATCCAGGCCGATGGCACGCAAATCAACTCTTTCCTGGAAAAACCGGTTGGTGACGGGGGCTGGATTAACGGCGGCTTCTTTGTCCTGGAACCGGGCGTACTTGACCTGATTGAGGGCGACGAAACCCTGTGGGAACGCCAGCCACTGGAAAGCCTTGCCAGCCAGGGTCAGTTACACGCGCACTTTCACGATGGTTTCTGGCAGCCCATGGACACGCTGCGTGACAAAACGCAGCTAGAAGAACTCTGGCAAAGCCGCCAGGCCCCCTGGAAAGTCTGGCCATGAGTGCGGTGAATCTGCCCGACGCCGCATTCTGGCGCGGCAAACGTGTTTTTCTCACCGGTCATACCGGCTTCAAAGGTGGCTGGCTGGCGCTCTGGCTGGCGCGTATGGGTGCAATCGTCACTGGCTACGCGCTGCCACCTCCGGCGGGCAATACGTTCTATCAGGCCACCGGCCTGGATCAGCACATACACGCCCAACATCTGGCAGACATCCGCGATTTAGGCATGCTGCGGGATGCCTTGCAGCAAGCCCAGGCAGAAGTCGTTCTGCATCTGGCTGCCCAACCGCTGGTTCGCCTCTCTTACGCTGAGCCACTGGAGACGTTCTCTACCAACGTCATGGGTACCGCCAACCTGCTGGAGGCGATTCGTACCACGCCCAGCGTGAAGGCCGTGGTGGTGGTCACCAGCGACAAATGCTATGAAAACCGCGAATGGCATTGGGGCTATCGGGAAAACGAAGCCATGGGTGGCCACGACCCCTACAGCGCCAGCAAAGGCTGCGCCGAACTCGTGACTGCCTCTTACCGCCGCTCGTTTTTTAACGAGGGTACAACCGCGATTGCCAGCGCCCGTGCCGGCAATGTGATTGGTGGGGGCGACTGGTCTTCAGACCGTCTGGTGCCCGACGCGCTGGCGGCTTTTGGCCGGCAAGAGCCCGTGCGTTTGCGCAACCCCGAGTCCATCCGCCCCTGGCAGCACGTGCTGGAACCACTCTGCGGCTATTTATTGCTCGCCCAGTCTTTGTACGAACACGGTGAATCGTTTGCCGAGGGCTTCAACTTCGGCCCACATGATGTCGACGCCCGCCCTGTCCGCGAAGTCATTGATTTGATCATTGCCAACTGGCAAGGGCCGGCGCGCCGCGAACTTGATGCGGCACCGCAGCCGCACGAAGCTCATTTTCTGAAACTGGACTGCTCCAAAGCCCGCGCCATGCTGGGTTGGCAACCGCGCTGGCATCTGGAAACCGCGATCGCCCGCACCGTGCAATGGCACGATGCCTGGCTTAGTGGCGCCGACATGGCTGCCCTGTGTGAAGCGCAAATCCAGAACTATCTTGAATACGGTACAACGCCATGAACACCATTGATCCCAACTTTGCCGCGAAAGACCGCCTGCGCGCACAAATTGCTGAACTGGTCGAGCAATATGCGGAGCTTGAATTTGCGCCGCGTACCTTTGTGCCCGGCAACTCGCCGGTCCCCCCGTCGGGCAAGGTCATTGGCGCGCCAGAACTCAAAAACATGGTCGAGGCCTCGCTGGATGGCTGGCTGACCACGGGCCGCTTCAACGATGCATTTGAAAAGCGCCTGGGCGAATATCTCGGCGTCAAACATGTGTTAACGGTCAACTCAGGCTCGTCGGCCAATCTGGTGGCGTTCTCGGCACTAACCTCACCGCGTCTGGGTGATCGGGCCATCCTGCCGGGTGACGAAGTGATTGGCGTGGCGGCGGGCTTTCCCACCACCGTTAACCCGATCCTGCAGTTTGGTGCCGTCCCGGTGTTTGTGGACGTTGAACTGGGCACCTACAACATCGATGTCAGCAAGCTTGAAGCCGCCATCAGCCCACGCACCAAAGCCATCATGCTGGCGCACACACTGGGCAACCCCTACAACCTGACCGTGATTCGCGCCCTGTGCGACAAGTACAAGCTGTGGCTGGTGGAAGACTGCTGCGACGCCCTCGGTTCTACCTGGCAAGGCCAGCGCGTGGGCACCTTTGGCGATATCGGCACCCTGAGCTTTTATCCGGCACATCACATCACCATGGGTGAAGGTGGCGCGGTATTCACCAACAATTACGAACTCAAACAGCTGGCTGAATCCTTCCGCGACTGGGGCCGCGATTGCTATTGCGCGCCGGGCAAGGACAACACCTGTGGCAAACGTTTTTGCTGGAAGCTCGGTGACTTGCCAGAAGGGTACGATCACAAGTACACGTACTCGCATCTGGGCTACAACCTGAAGATCAGCGATATGCAAGCGGCCTGTGCCTTGGCACAGATGGATCGGCTGGACGATTTTGTCGCCGCCCGCCGCGCCAACTTTGCCTGGCTGCGTGAGCGCCTGGAAAGCTGTGCAGAATTCCTGATTCTGCCCGAGGCCACGCCAGGTTCCGAGCCTTCCTGGTTTGGTTTTCCGATCACACTGCGCGAAAGCGCCGGCACCACCCGCGTCGACTTCCTGACCTATCTGGATCAGAACAAGATTGGCACCCGCTTGTTGTTTGCCGGCAATCTGACTCGGCAGCCCTACATGATCGGGCGCAATTTCCGGGTGAGTGGCGAGTTGACCAATACCGACAT
>JASLES010000478.1 GCA_030151005.1 Silvimonas sp. | reverse complement strand
AGCGCAGAGCGTTACTTAGCCATTAGGCTGGTAAATCACCAGATGCACGCCCGGCGTAAACGACTGTTGCGGGTTCCAGCGCTTGATGTCTGCGCTTTCCACATTGTGGCTACGGGCAATGGAATTCAGTGTATCGCCGCGCTTGACCACGTATTTCTGGGCTACCGGCGGGGTGTAGCTGATCCGCTTGATGCCGGCAGCACTACCATTGCTGGCCAGTTTGAGCGTCTGGCCCAGCTGGATATGGTTGCTGTGCAGACCGTTCATGGTCTTGATCGATGCGACCGTCACGCCATAGTGTTTGGCGATGCTGAACACTGTATCGCCACGGGCGACGCGATAGGAAATCACGCCATTGGCGTTGCTGTCATCACGCACTGTTACGGGTGCAAGACGACGCGCCTGCGGCTTGTCATTGGCGCCGGTATCCAGCGGATCTGCAGCGCGGTTGGCCGCCAGGGCAAGCAGCGTTTGCTGTTCAGCAGAGTTCACGTCCGCATTTTTCGGTACCAGAATGGTCTGACCCCGGGCGACGCGCTCACGCGGATTGATGTCGTTGACGTCTTTCAGTTCGTCCCCCGGCATGCCAAACGAAGCAGCCAGCTTGTCGAGGTTTTCACCGGGGCGGGTGACATACGGTTGCCAGTTCAACAGCGGCTTGTCGTAGCTGGCCAGGTTTTTCTGGAATACGTCGACCTTATCGGCCGGTAACACCAGCAGGCGCTCATCTTTGTGCGCGATCACGGGGCGGATAAAGCCCGGGTTCAGCCGCAACAGTTCTTGTACCGGTGTCTCGGCCAGTTCTGCAGCTACTTTGACGTCCATATGGCGATCAGGGCTGACCGTGGCAAAGTAGGCGCGATTGGGAATGTCATTCAACTGAATGCCATAGGCGGCGGGGTTCTGCACAATGTTGCGGATCGCCAGCAGCTTGGGCACGTAGTCGCGGGTTTCATTCGGCATGCGCAGGCTGTTGAAATCGGTCGGCAGCCCGGCGGCCTGGTTTTTGGCAATGGCGCGGGCCACTGCGTTTTCACCCCAGTTGTACGATGCCAGCGCCAGTTGCCAGTCACCGAACATGCCGTGCAATTCTTCCAGGTAATCCAGCGCAGCCTGAGTGGCAGCAACCACGTCGCGCCGGCCGTCGTACCACCAGGTGCGCTCCAGACCGTAGCGCTTGCCGGTATCAGGGATGAACTGCCACATGCCAGCCGCCTTGGCAGAAGATTCTGCCTTGGGGTTGTACGCGCTCTCAATCATGGGCAAGAGCGCCAGTTCCATCGGCATGCCGCGTTTTTCAACTTCGCCGGAGACAAAGTACATGTAGCGCTGACCGCGTTCCAGAATCCGGTTCAGGTATTCCGGGCGGGCGGCGTAGTAGTTTTCCCACTTGGTGACGAGCGCACTGTCGGTGTCGTCCATGGCAAAACCACCCCGCAAACGATCCCACAACGAGTCATAAGATGCCGCAGTGACTGCCGGGGCGACGGCGGAAGCGCCATCCCCGAACAGGGCGGACACAGTCTGACGGGTGTCGTCGTTGATCTGGAAAGCGGGGTCGTGGAGTTGGTAATCAAGCCGGGCAGATCCGACTGGATCTCCATCAGCAAACGTCGCTGCACTGAGCAGGCTGGCAATAATGCCAGCGAGCAGTCGGTATTTCATGATGCCAAGGCCCTGATTAATTTCAAATTGAACGGATGTTGCCGGGGCATGCATCCAGTGTCAACAAGGCATTTCTGAGAAATCAGGGCGATGGGCGGCTCACCCGCGAAATTCATCCTTCCACCGGCGCAGGGCGGCAAAAACATCAACAGGCTGATGGGCTGCCGGGGCTTTGCTTTGTGCGGCGGCAATGACGGCGGGTTCCGTTGCGCGCAGGAAGGGGTTTGTGGCCAGTTCCAGGCCGATGCTCGAAGGCAAAGTGGGCTGGCCGATTTCGCGTTTTGCGGTGTCGTTGAGGATGCGGGCAGCCAGTGGCGCACTATCTGGCTCGACTACACGGGCAAATCGCAAGTTAGAGAGCGTGTATTCGTGGGTGCAATATACCTGCGTGTCCTGGGGGAGTGCCGCCAGTGTGGAGAGCGAACGGAACATTTGCGCCGGGGTGCCCTCAAAAAGGCGACCGCAGCCAGCGGCAAACAGCGTGTCACCACAAAACACCCCACCGGCGCCAACGTAGCCGATGTGGTCCAGCGTGTGTCCCGGCAGGCCGATAATCCGGAAGTCATGATCGAGCAGACGGATGGTATCCCCATCTGTGACCGGATTGGTCACACCTGCAATGCTGCCCGGCCCATAGACCGGACAGGGTGTGGCAGCGGCCAGAGCGGGCAGGCCGCCAACATGATCGGCATGGTGATGGGTGGCCAGAATGGCGATCAGATTGAGGCCCTGTGCCTTGAGATAGTCCAGCAAGGGCCCGGCAGTGCCCGGGTCGACCGCCACGGCATCGGTGCCCTGTTGCAAAAGCCAGATATAATTGTCATCAAAAATCGGAATCGGGGTGATCTTGAACATGGACATGCCCGTCAGCGTGGAAAACACGTTCGACTATTTTGCCGTCTGGCTGCAAAGCCCGCTAGGCAGTTATGTACTGGCGGAAGAAGCAAGCTGGTTTGACCGTACCACAGCCGATATTTTTGGCTACAAAGCGGTGCAGCTTGAATTGCCGCAAGTCGATTGCCTGCGCAACAACCGTATGCCATGGCGCGCCATTGCCGGGCAGTCAGCGGGCGTGCGCGTGCGCTGCGTGCCGGAGTTGTTGCCATTTGAAAACCAGTCGATCGATTTGCTGGCGCTGCCGCACGTGCTGGATTTTTGCAAAGACCCGCATCAGGTGCTGCGCGAAGCCGAGCGCGTGCTGGTGCCCGAAGGGCGCTTGCTGATCACGGGTTTTAACCCGTGGAGTTTATGGGGCATGAAGCGCTTGCGGCATCGTCAGCACAGCGTGCCCTGGCAGGGTCAGTTTATTGCGTTGCCGCGTTTGAAAGACTGGTTGTCTTTGCTGAATCTGGAATCCATGCGCGGCGAGTACCTGTGCTACAGCTTGCCGGTGCAGCAGGAAAAGTGGCTGCAGCGTTCCCGCTTTCTGGAAAACGCCGGAGATCGCTGGTGGCCGGCCGCCGGTGGTGTGTATTGCCTGGATGTGGTCAAGCGGGTGCGCGGCGTCCGGGCGATTGGCCCTAAATGGAAACGCGTGCCGGCACCCTCGGGTACGCCGGCAACCGCCATCGACAAAATGCGTTTCCAGGCCGGAAAAGACCGCTGCAAACCCTGAGCGCGGTCTGCGATTGCCGGGTTAGTTGTTGCGCTCGTCCCGGTCGCATGCTTTCGCGGTATCGTTGAGGTCTTTCAGGACTTTTTGCGCTTCGTCCCGGTTTTTGACCTGAATATGCAGGTCGTGACCGCTACCCAGGTTGCCACCGCCAAAGACGATATGGACGTCGGTATCGGTGACATCCACGTATTGCACCACGGTCAGATTCAGCCAGCGATCCGGTTTGCCCTGCATGTCCTTGCCCCAAGGCGCGTGCCACAAGCAAAATGGCGCAGCTTGCGCAGCGGCAGAAGTCAGGCCGGCGACCAGGACGGTGAGCAGAAAGACAAAACGCATTGTGTGCTCCATAAGGAATTGAATGCCCATAGTAGAGATGTATACCGATGGTGCCTGCAAGGGCAACCCCGGCCCGGGTGGTTGGGGCGCTTTGTTGCGTTATGGCGATAAGGAAAAAGAACTCTTTGGCGGCGAGCCACACACGACCAACAACCGCATGGAGTTAATGGGCGTGATCAAGGGTTTGTCGCTGTTGTTGCGCGCCTGCGAAGTCACGGTGTTTACCGATTCACAGTACGTCAAGAACGGTATTGAAACCTGGATTCATGGCTGGAAACGCAACGGCTGGAAAACGGCTGACAAAAAGCCGGTAAAAAACGCTGACCTCTGGCAAGAGCTGGACACCCAGGTGCAACGCCATCAGGTGACCTGGCGCTGGGTGAAAGGCCATGCCGGCCACGAATTCAATGAACGCGCGGACCAATTGGCTAACCGTGGCGTTGATCAGGTGCTCGGGCGCCTGTAAGTAACCGATAGAAAACCATCATGCGTCAAATCATTCTTGATACTGAAACTACCGGTCTGCGGGTCGATGACGGCAACCGTATTCTGGAAATCGCCGCGCTGGAAATGGTCGACCGCAAAATTGTGGCCGAACACACCATGCACCTGTACATCAACCCTGGCCGCGACAGCGAAGAAGGCGCGCTGAATGTCCACGGGCTGACGACCGAGTTTTTGTCTGACAAACCCAAATTTGCGGCCATTGCTGACGAATTTCTGGCCTTTGTAAATGGCTCTGAACTGATCATTCATAACGCACCATTTGACGTGGGCTTTCTGAATGCAGAACTGGGCCTGTTGGGGCGCGGCAAGATTACCGATTACGTCGCCAACGTGATTGATACGCTGGCGATGGCCAAGGATCAGTTTCCAGGCAAGCGCAACAGCCTGGATGCCTTGTGCGACCGCTTTGAAGTGGACCGCTCGGCCCGGGTATTGCACGGCGCGCTGATCGACTGCGAGTTGCTGGCAGAAGTCTATCTGGCGCTCACACGCGGTCAGGATAGTCTGCTGATTGATTTCCAGTCTGATGACAGCCCGACCGGCCTTGCCAGCGCCAATGCCAACCGCGCTGCCCGCAAGCCGCTCACCGTTTTACAGCCTTCGGCGGATGAACTGGCCGCCCACACCACCTACCTGGATGATCTGGACAAGATCGTTAAAGGCCAGTGTTTGTGGCGCGCCATTGAAAACCCGGCTCCGGCTGATTCCCAATGAGCATTATTGCGCTGTTACCGGCGGCCGGGAGCGGCAGCCGTATGGGGGCGGCTATCCCCAAGCAATATCTGCCTTTGTGTGGCAAAACCGTAGTGGAACACACCGTCGCCGCGCTGCATGCCGTCCCGCAGATTGATCTGGTCGCCGTGGTGATCTCGGCCGATGACACACGCTGGGATGAACTGGCCTGGCACGGTTTCGAGCGGCTGTTGGTATTGCGCTGCGGCGGCGAAAGTCGCGCCGAGTCGGTCTGCAACGGGCTGGAGGCGTTGCGTGCTGCAGGCCACGATGCCCAAAGCTGGGTGCTGGTGCATGACGCCGCGCGCCCGTGCATCGCGCCGGAACTGGTCTCCGGCATGATCCGCCAATTGGCCGATGACCCGGTGGGCGGCATTCTGGCCGTGCCGGTGGCCGATACGCTCAAGGCTGCCGATGCCGACCAGCGCATTGCCGCCACGCGCCCGCGGGATGGTTTGTGGCAAGCGCAAACACCCCAGATGTTCCGCCTGCAAGCGCTGCACGATGCGCTTGTCGATGGCATGGGGCCGGACATCACCGATGAGGCCAGCGCCATTGAAAAAACCGGGCAATCACCAAAACTGATACACGGTAGCCCGTGGAACCTGAAGGTGACCTACCCGCAGGATTTACACCTGGCCAGCCTGATCCTGGCCAGCGCAACAACCCCAAAGGATTAAGAAACACATGGCAGAAACACTGGTGATCGAGGGCGGTAGCAAGGCAGAACGCTACCAGTCGCTGGAAAAACAACTGGCGGCCTTGCTTGAAGGCGAGCACGACCCTATCGCCCGCATGGCCAACACCGCTGCGGCACTGCAAATGACGTTTGGCTGGCTGTGGATCGGCTTTTACCGCGTGGTCGGCGAGCAACTGGTACTCGGACCCTTCCAGGGCCCGATCGCCTGCACGCGTATTGCGTATGGCAAAGGTGTGTGTGGCGGCGCCTGGGCGCAAAGCAAAACGCTGGTGGTGCCGGATGTCGATGCGTTCCCCGGCCATATTGCATGTTCTTCACTCTCGCGCTCGGAAGTCGTGGTGCCGCTGTACGACGCAGAAGGCAAAGTGACCGGCGTGCTGGATGTCGACAGCACCGAGCTGGCGACGTTTGATGACGAAGATGGCTACTGGCTGGAGCGCCTGATGGCCGTCATGACGGGCGTGTCATACAAGGTGGCCGCATGAGAATCGGGCAGGGTTGGGATGTTCACCGCCTGGTAGAAGGGCGCAAGCTGATTCTGGGCGGTGTGGATATCCCGTTCCATCTGGGTCTGCTGGGCCACTCGGATGCCGACGCCCTGCTGCACGCCATTACCGATGCAGTGCTGGGCGCGGCCGGGCTGGGTGATATTGGCCGGCATTTTCCGGATACCGACCCGAACTTCAAAGGGGCCGATAGCCGCGTGCTGCTGCGCGAGGCCGTACGCCGTGTGGGTGAGGCTGGCTGGCAGGTCAGTAATGTTGATGCCAGCATCCTGATCCAGCAGCCCAAAATGGCTCCGCATATTCCGGCCATGGTGGCCAATATTGCGGCTGACCTGGGCGTGACGCCAGGTCAGGTGAATGTCAAAGCCAAGACCTATGAAAAACTGGGACCGGTAGGCGCGTCAGAATCGGTCGAAGCTCAGGCCGTTTGCTTGTTGCTGCCCCGGGAACACGGAGTCATCGCCCAGTGAGTGAGCCGCACGACGTCATCTTGCTGGATGGTGGCATGGGCCGTGAGCTGGCGCGGATTGGTGCGCCGTTCCGCCAGCCGGAGTGGTCGGCGCTGGCGTTGATGGAGTCCCCGCAGTCTGTGCGGGCTGTACACGACCATTTTATTGCTGCTGGCGCACAGATCATTACCACCAACAGCTACGCCGTCGTGCCGTTTCACGTGGGTGAAGCCGTGTTTGCGGTAGA